>JBFFSC010000099.1:0-6921 GCA_041572615.1 Sulfurimonadaceae bacterium | reverse complement strand
TCTTTCCCATCAATATTAATCGTAACTAGTTCACCCATTTACTTCCTCCAATTTTACTCGTTTATAACGGTATTCATTATAATTCTCTGTACTGTCAAAGACAGGATTGCAAGCTATCGTTCCTTTAAGTTCTTCAGATACCTCAAACTTACGGTCATAGGTTTTACCGTCCATTTCAAAACGAACCATAGCTCCTGTTTTGATCTTTGCTGCCGTAGCAAACTGCTCAGAGCCTAACAGTACCAGGTCACCTTGATATGCCCTGTCTGTAAATTTATTTGATTGTGCTAAAGGATGATTGCATCTGTAGACGACTGTTCCGTTAAATTCAGAAATATCGTCGACATCCTCAAGTGTTTCATCCTCACTCTTTGCGTCTACGTTTTCAATTTCATACCCACGGACTGTCCCGGATACCAAATTGCCAGTTTCAAGATCATCAAATGCAACAGCTTTGTACCCTGACACAGCAGGAAGCTTAGCCGTATAATCTGTTGTCTTCTTAGCTTGAACACCTAAGGCATTCGCAATATCGTTAAGTGTATATCCATCAAACGCTGCCGCGTCATTTAGCGGAACCACTTCCTTATCCATCGAAGTAAATGTCCCTTCTTGCTGGTTTAATCCCGGCATATCAAGATCACCGTCCCCCAAAAAAGAGATCGTGTAATCCGCTTTGATGTTATAGCCTATTGTCTTTCCTTCTATCTCTTCATCGAGATCACATATAAGGGTAACACCCAAGGTGTTTGCCTCAGATGGGATCAAGACAATCTCTATATCACTATATTTAGAAATCATGCCAATTATCTTGGCAATGTTTTTCGATCTTGGATGATTAAAAAGGTCCGATCCTACAGCAAGAACAGCGTTGTCATGATCAAGAAGCTTTTGATTGATCTCATCAAACTCCTCTTCACCTACACTGCTCTCGCCACAGATGTAACCCTCATCCAATTCATCAAAGAAGGCTTTATATTTTGCTTTTCCTTCTTCATTGACCACATAATCAGCTAGCATTGCAAGAAGACCCTCTTCACTGCCCACCTCATATTTAATATATTGTGTGACAACATTACTAAGTGACAGATCTTCAAGCGGATGCATATAGGCTATATATGCATTGCTCTGTTTTTGTGCGATTTCAAGCGAGGCGCGTACTTTTGGATTGTCTGCTGATACAGAACATCCAAGTACAATCGCACAGTCACACGCCTCGATCTTATGCAGATTGCCACCGTAAAGGTGCTTTCCACTCAAGCTGCTGAAGTGATTCAAAAACTCCTGAAACTTCTTAGCATCTTTATTGACAAGTTTATAGCCGTATTTCTCTTTCAAACGTTGAAGGATCATCGCCTCTTCGTTTGTTATCATTGAGTTGAAAAGAATCGTATTTGCCTGCTTGAACATATCTATTGTCTTAGCAAAGGCAACATCATCTTTTCCAGCGCAGTTTTCATAATCATAGATAAAACGTCCTACTTCACATAACGATTCTAAGGTATGGACATTTTTCATTACTACACTCGCCTACTTTTTAACTACAATCGTCCAGTCGACTTCATTAAACTTAAGTGAGTTCAAAAGCTCACATCCGCACTCTTTCATTAGATCAGCAGAGCGTTGAACACCAGAGAAATCACCGATTTCAAATAAAAAGATAATGACTTCACCCGTAGTGATCTCGTTCGTAACGATCTCTTTCATACGACCGTCAAAATCCGCTTTCAAATGTCTTAAATCATAACGTTTCATTATCTATCCACCTCACCAAATACAATATTTGTAGTACCAATGATAGATACAACATCCGGAATCATCGAACCAGGAAGCAAGTCAGTCAAGATACCTGTGTGCCAGAAAGACGGTGCACGCATCTTAAGACGGTATGGATATGGGCCACCTTGAGAGTTGATAAAGAAACCAAGTTCACCTTTTGGAGACTCCGTCGGAACATATACCTCACCTACCGGTGGACGCATACCTTGTGTTACAAGCACAAAGTGCTGCATCAATGAGTAGTTCTGCGTCATGATATCGATCTTCGGTGCAGAGATATACTGAGGAGCATGAGCCATAAGCTCAGTCTCATTATTCTGCTGACATTTTTTATACATATCCATTGTCTGATAAAGGATCTTTGACGACTCACGCATTTCAGCCATGTAAAGCTTATAACGCGCGTAGTTGTCACCTTTTTCAGAAACCGGCACGTCAAATTCAACTTCATCATAAAGCTCATACGGCTCTTCTTTACGGATATCCCAGTTCACACCGGATGCTCTAAGCATGACACCTGAACATCCCCATGAATTAGCCATCTCAGTTGAGATAACCCCGACATTTTCCATACGCATTCTCCAGATACGGTTGGTATCCAGAAGATCCTCATAATCTTTAAGGTCTTGAGGGAACTTGTCAAGGAATGCTTTAAGATCAGGGATGAAGTTATCCGGGATATCCAGTGGAACACCACCGATACGCACTGATGAATGCGTTAGACGCGCACCACAATAGTCCTCGATGATATCCATTAAATATTCACGCTCACGGAAAGCATACAAGAATACTGTCATCGCACCGATATCCAATGCCGTCGTCGCTAACCAGAAAAGGTGAGACATCAAGCGGTTGATCTCAAGCAGCATCATACGGATAACTTTTGCACGACGAGGGACCTCAAGTCCGATCAGCTTCTCAACTGCCAGGGCAAAGCCGTAGTTGTTTGAACTTGATGCAATATAGTCCATACGGTCTGTCGTCGGTAGGAACTCATTGTAGATCATGTTCTCTGCCATCTTCTCCATACCGCGGTGAAGATAACCGATATCCGGATGCGCTTTTACAATCTGCTCTTGCTGAAGGTGCAGCATAAGGCGTAACTGACCGTGAGCCGACGGGTGCTGAGGACCGAAGTTGACAACCATCTCGTTGTCTTTACGATCAAAGCTGATATTTTCAAAAAATGGTCTTAATCTGTTTGGCTGTTGCATATCAATCCTAACGCTTACGATCTGTAATAGTTACAGCTTCGTCTTCTATGAATTTAGAAAGGGCGAATACACCACCTTCTTCTTGATAACCAAGCGGTGTTTCCGGCTGGTCTTCTTTAAATTCTTCTCCACGAGAAACCTCATGACCAAGACGTCCGAAACGCTCTGTATCATATCGGTCGACCATCGCCGGATCACGGTTTTCAGGCCCGATGATATCACGCGCCTCTTTACCGTAGATCTTGTCAACTTCATACCATGAAGCCGCTTCGTCACCCTGTAGAGGATATGTCTTAAGCAGTGGATGCCCAACCCAGTCATCTGGCATAAGTATACGTTTCATATACGGATGGTTATTGACTTTTACACCCAGCATGTCATACATCTCACGTTCTGCCCAGTCAGCTGAACGGTAAAGCGGGTTTAGTGACTCAACAGCTTGCTCTTTATCAATAAAACATTTAATGCGAACACGCTTGCGTTTGCTCATTGAAAGGAATTGATAAAAGACCTCGAATTGACCTTTTTTTGCCAACCAGTCAATAGCTGAACACTCAGTCAACTGATTATATGCGCACTCTTCTTTAAGGATTTTTGCGACCTTGAAGTTATCATCAGGGTTGATCACAACGACCATCTGACCGACCTGAATATAAGAGTCAAGCACTTCACATTGTGCTGCAATTGCAGCCAGGTCCGCGGCAAATACATCATCAGTATCGACCGGTGATTTAGCTACCTGCGGAGCCACCCAGTAACGATCCGTGTAATACGACTTCTTTTGAACATCGTCTTTTGGTACGTACCTTCTCATTATACTAACCTCTTTTGACGTTGTGATTTACCCGCTTTTTCAGAACGGATTTTTTTCTGTAGCATCATAACTGCATACTGAAGTGTCTCTGGACGTGGGGCACAACCCGGAAGATAAAGATCAACAGGAATAACACGGTCAACACCCTGAACCGTAGCATAAGTGTTGAACATACCACCGGTATTTGCACATGATCCCATTGAGATAACCCAACGAGGTTCCGGCATCTGATCATACAGACGCTTGATAAACTCAGCGTGTTTTTTCGTCAATGTCCCTGCAACGATCATAAGGTCTGATTGACGCGGTGATGCTCTAAAGATCGTACCAAAACGGTCAAAGTCATAACGTGATGCCCCGGAAGCCATCATCTCAATACCACAACAAGCAAGACCGTATGTCATTGCCCACAGTGAATTTGAACGTCCCCAGTTAATAATTTTATCAACAGAAGTCAACGCAACCGGAAGACCTCCATCTTGTGTGTAATTTACTTGATGCTGTGCCATTCAAGTGCTCCTTTTTTCCATGCATATACAAAACCGATTGTAAGCAATAAGATAAATAACATCATTTCAACAAATCCGAACCAACCTAGCAATTTAAAATCAATCGCCCATGGGAACATAAACACAACCTCTACATCAAACAGTAGAAACAGCAATGCAAAAAGATAAAACTGTGTTGAGATACGGTTGGGTTGTTTAGTAACCTCAGGTCCACACTCATAAATTGACAGCTTGATCTTCTCTGATGTCTTTGCAGCCAGCTTATGACTTACCCAGCGAGCAGCCAAGGTTGTTGCATAAAACGCACCAAATGTAAGTACGAACAGTAAAAATACCCCAAAATACGGGTGATCTACAGGAATATGTTCCATAAAAACCTTTCTTAAATTACACAGTCAACTCCCTGCAAAACGCCTCTGGTTCAAGGTTTTTTGCAATTTTCCTGCATAAATAGACATAATGGCGACATACTAACGTAATAAGGATTAAAGCGAATTGATATGAGAAGGTGAAAAAATGCCCTTGTAACTTAAAGAAACACTAGTTTTTCATAGGTAATTTTCACTTGTTTTTATAAGCTAAGCTAATTATTGATGAACCCCATGGATTTTTCAGAGTCGAAGGTTCCTGATTTCTCTTTTTTAATCTCTTTTATAAAGTCTTCCAAAAGAAAAACAGGTTCATCACGTGTAGCGACAATATATGCTGTGTTTTTCACAACCAGATTAATCTGTCCACCGGTAAGTGCGTATTCACTGAGGACATTAAGATCAAAACCATCTTCATAAGATGCATTTTCAGGCAGCATCTTCTTCCAAAGCAGACGTCTTTGATCCCGGTTAGGCTTTTTAAACTCTATTTTGTAATTAAATCGGCGTGAAAATGCAGGATCAATATTTTCTAACAGGTTTGTCGTTGCGACCAGCAAGCCTTCAAAGTTCTCAATCTGTTCCAAAAAAATATTTTGCATCTGATTATGCATCTGGTCTGTAGAACTACCCACCCCTTGAGAACGTGCACCGAGAAACTGGTCTGCTTCATTCAATAACAAGATGGGTTCTGATTTAGTCTTCTGTGTCAGGTCATAATAGGTATCAAAAATCTTTCGGACATTCTTCTCGCTCTCACCCACATACATTGACAGGATTTTTGAACAGTCAAATACCAACACCTGCCGTTTAAGAGACTTCGCCAGAGAATATGCCGTCATCGTTTTACCTGTTCCCGGATGACCGTAAAACATCACGCGTGCATCTATCCCGGATTTTTTCTCTTTTATCCCCCACTCCTGAAGTCTTGCTACGACTTCCTTATCAACTTGTCGCATCAAAGAATCCAATGTCTCTTCTGTTTTTGGATTCAAGACAACATCTTTTAATGAAGTCATAGGTTCCACTAGTTCAAATATGTCCTGCTCTTTAATTAACATATCCAGTTTCAGCTTACGAACCTTTTTCTTCTTTTGCGGATGGATAATCTCCTGCAGAACATCATCAACAATATAAAAAGCACGACTTATCCCGCCAAAAGGATTGAGCATCTCTTCATAGTCTATCAGCTCTTCTTCTATAAGCTTCGCCCCATCTTCAAGCAGTGAACGGTTCTTGATGCGGTCATACTCATCTAATGAGATAAGGTCTATCAGTGAGTTCATTTCTCTAAGGTTGTTATCACCGGCGGAGTACTCTTCTTTGAGCAGAGCCAGGAATATGATCTGTTCCTTGTTCTCGAGTTTTTTCTGCTTGAAAAACTTCTCTAAGACCACCTCTTGTTTTGTCACGTTCAACCTGTCTGCGATCCTCTTTTCTAGAAGTTCAAGTTTATTTTTCACCCGACTTATACCCAAAGCATTTTCATGTACATTATGACGGATACTGCTCATCTTCTGATAGGATTCAATACGGAAAAATTGATCTTGTAAGTATTCTAAATGGTCCTCATATGGTTTGACTTCAGGAAGAGAGAGTTCATTGTTTCCCTCCTCAAGCAGTTTTAAAAATGAAGGTGTCAGCGATACTGCACTGTTTAAAAGTTCAAGATGCGACATATCACTAATTTTTAAAGGTTGAAATGACTGTTGCACGATCCATCCCAGCTCTAATGCTGACTTGACTGTGCCCAAATATTCAAGGTAGACATAACCCTCTGAGCCAAAAATATCTTGAAGCATATCTGCAACAATATGGTCTTCCACGCCACCGACAAACTTCTTTGCCATATATTGCAGTACCTTGCCCTCATTTGCCGAGCACTTAAGATGCTCATATATCAGAGAATCTTCAACATTTTCTATTTCAATAAAATCTATTAGGTATTTCAAAGTGACTCCAAGTATTCATTCTGTTTTAGATTAACTGATTGTGGCTTACAGTGGGCTTTAGCAAGTACATGAATGATAAGAGTACAGTTAGCTATATCGTTTAAAGATTATGATAAAAATAAAAAGTTGGGATTGATAAAAGTAAAAAAAGAAAGTCCAGGCGGCGACCTACGTTCCCACAAGTGAAACCTGCAGTATTATCAGCGAAGAGGGGCTTAGCTTCTGGGTTCGGAATGGGGCCAGGCGTTTCCCCCTCTCTGTAACCACCTGAGATAAGGACTACGT
>JBFFSC010000098.1:0-7019 GCA_041572615.1 Sulfurimonadaceae bacterium | reverse complement strand
TATAAGCAAAAACTCGATCAGATCAAGGCAGAAGAGGATGCGACCTTGGTAAAAGGCGGGGTTGACCCTTCTTTGTTGCAAAAGTATCAAAACGAGATAGAGGAGAAGAAAAGAGAACTTTCCAAGATTGAAGCATTTTCTGAACTGATATCGGAATACAAGATCGATCAGAAACGAATTTTTGCCCACCTGGATGAGAAAAGAAAGAGACTCGCATCCCTTACGGAGTCCATCAAAGCAGATGAATCAAAACATCTTACGGTAAAAGAAACGTACGAGAAAAACAGAACTGAGGTTGAACACAGAAGAGATACGCTTTTGGCCGAGGTCAACAGCCTTCAAAAAGACCTTAAGGAGTTTGTCTCCTTTAAAGAGTCTGCTCTGTATACACAGTTAAGCAGTTATATCCATGAGCCCCAAGGTACAGAGAGTCAGGAGAGCCTGAGTGATCTTATCAATCGTCTCCGTGATCTTGGTTTTGAGCATGCCAGTTCAAAAGACAGATTGCGGAAAAAACTAAACCGGGCCTTTTCTGCGATCAGTCTTCATAATATCTTCAACCTTTACGCTCCAAGTTCAGACAGTGACAGAGCTATATTGGAGTCAGCGAACGAGCTTAAGAAGTTTGTACTTGAAAACAAGATTGAAACCTACAAAGAACAGGTGGCTAAAGAGTTTACCATGACGCTTCGTCATCTCTCTTCCGAGATAACAGAACTGCTTAAGGCGGAAGGATCCATCTCCAAGACAGTCTCTCGTATCAACAAGACCCTGCAGGACCTTCATGGTATCAAGGTGATCCGCGGGATTGAACTTCGCTATAAAGAGAGCGATAACCTTTTGCTCAATGTCCTCAAGGCAATAGGCGAGCTTGTAGAAGAGAATCCGTATGGAAATGAGATCAACCTTTTTTCTGCGGAGATCAATGAGAACTTCAATATGAAAGCACTTAAATATCTGGATGAACTTGCCTTGCATCTAGGTGAAGAGAAGGCAGATATGCTCACACTTGATGAGAGCTTTGTCCTTGAGTTTAGAGCTATTGAGAATGGAAATGACACGGGTTTTGTCCCATCCCTTGATGGTATCGGCTCGAATGGTACGGATGTAATGGTCAAGGCAATGGTAAACATCGCAATGCTCTCTCTGGCGAGAAAACAGTCTTCAAAACAGGACGCTTCTGTCTATTTTCACTGTATCTTGGATGAGGTCGGTATTCTTTCGCCTGCATACCTGAAAGAGCTTATCGCCTATGCCAACAACAAAAAGATACGTTTTGTCAATGGTGCACCGGATGAAAAGCTGGTCTCTACGTATAAAAGGCTCTATATGCTTTCAACGAATGCGAAGCATCAGACCATTGTGAGAAAACTCCTCTCGCAGCATTAGTAAAGCCTAAAAAGACTATGTTCTGACCAATTGGGCAAGCAGATAGTTACAGTAAGAATTCGGATCTTAAGTTATGCGATAGGTAAAGGAGATAGGTGTGAATTTGGGGAGGAAAAAGGTCTTTAGACCTAATTCTCTTACTTATTCGATATTGGTGTAAACGGCTTGGACATCCTCATCATCTTCAAGTTTGTCAGTGATCTTGCGGATATCTTCCATCTGTTCATCAGTGACAGAGACAGGTGTGTTCGGGATGTACTCAAGTGTTGCTTTGGTCATCTCAACTTCCATCTCTTCAAGTTTAGCGTTCATGTTTCCAAAGTCGGCGTAGTCAGCATGTACGATACATTCACCATTTTCTTCTTCAAGCTCTTCGAGACCGGCATCGATCAGTTCCATCTCAAGCTCTTCAACATCGGCACCTTCTGGCAGTTTAAACTCAAAGATAGCTTTACGTGTGAACATGAAGTCAAGTGCGCCCTTGTTCAGCATCTCACCTGCATTCTTGTTGATGAAGTTCTTGACGTTGGCAACGGTACGTGTGTTGTTGTCTGTCAGACATTCGACGATAAACATCGAACCGTGTGGCCCTTTACCTTCGAAGTTGACCTCAAGCATATCTTTTGCATCTTTACCGGTCGCACGTTTGATAGCTGACTCGATATTGTCTTTTGGCATGTTCTCCGCTTTGGCATTTAGGATCGCCGTACGGAGTTTTGGATTCATATCAGGATCGCCACCGCCTTCTTTTGCTGCTTTTTCAATTGCTTTTGCCAGTTTAGGGAAAATGCGTGACATGTTCCCCCAGCGTTTCATCTTTGCCGCTTTGCGATATTCAAAGGCTCTACCCATAAAATGTATCCTTGTCAGGCACTTGGCCTGTGTATTCTTGCGCGTATTATAACTATTAAAAAATATTAGGAAAATAAATTTAACTAAGATAGGGCATAACTTTGATAAAATTCCATAATTACTTTACAGGAATACTAAGAATTATGAAACTATCTTTTGATAAGACCTTATATGTTTTAGCACCATTGGCAGGTTATACGGATCTTCCTTTTCGTTCTGTTGTCAAAAAGTTTGGTGCAGACCTTACTGTCTCGGAGATGGTGAGTTCGAACGCACTGATCCACAACTCGGAAAAGTCGATAAAGATGCTTGAAAAGAATGCGATTGAAGACCCTTATTCGGTGCAGATTGCAGGTGGGGATGTTGACGTTGTCAAAGGTGCGGTAGAGTTTATCAACACGCAAGAGGGTGTGGATGCGATAGACTTTAATTGTGGGTGTCCTGTTCCCAAAGTCGTAGGCGGAGGTTCAGGCTCGTCTCTATTGCGTGACCTAGATCAAATGGGACGTCTGATCGAGACGATCAAGAAGACATCGAATAAAGAGTTCACGAGTGTAAAGATCCGTCTTGGATTTAGTGAAAAAAACCATATAGAGATTGCTAAAGTCGTAGAAGATGCTGGTGCGGATTTTATCGCTGTTCATGGTCGTACAAGAGCAGGGCGCTTTAAGGCGGAAGTCGATTATGATGCAATTGCCGAGGTCAAAGAGGCTTTGAATATCCCTGTTATCGCTAACGGTGATATCACTGACTATGAAAAGGCCAAGTGGGTACTTGAACATACGAAGGCTGACGGATTGATGATTGGACGCGGTGCTATAGGCCAGCCGTGGATCTTCCATCAGCTAAAAACGGGCGAGAAGAATGTCTCAATAGCACTTAAAAAAGAGATCGTACTGGAACATTATGACAAGATGGTGGAGTTTTACGGCGCTCATGGTGTTCCGATGTTTCGAAAACATATCCATACGTACTGCAAGGGGTTGAAAGGTGCATCTGCACTTAGAAACCAGGTCAATACGATCAATGATATTGATGAGTTCAGAAAGGTACTGGAAGAGTTTTACAATACGACGGAAGAGGCTTAGCCTCTTTTTTGGGTTAACACTTTTTTCAACATGGTGAAGGCATTGGTCGAGCCTGTCTCATGCCACTCTTTTGCCGAGATTCCGCCGGCTGCCTGGGCATGATACAAAGATGTCTCGCGTTGTCCTTCCAAAATAGCCTGTGTAATAGCCGTGACATTCTCTTTGCCCTCGACACTCGCCATATGTGTGGTGAAAATACGACGTTCTTCCATCTCGTTGAAGTTTTCGAGTTGACAGAAATAGTCGATCATCCCGGCAAGAAACATATAATACATCTGCATCTTCTTCTTGTCGTTCTTATATCGGTCAATTTCGAAATACTTTAGCAGTTCAGTGTGATAGTTTGAGATATTCGCATAGGTGCTCTCAAACATATGGGCCTTGAGTTTGATACTGCTTTTCGGGGCCTCTTTTTCTTTTGATTTTGAAGATGATGATCTGCGTAGAAAAAACAGGAGGGATACGATAATAAGACCGATGAGAGCGGCAATAGTATAATAAAGAGATCCGTTGTCCCCATCAGCTTTAGTCTCAGACGGTACAGGAAGCTCTTTGTCTGCCGGTTTCACGACTTTTTTCAAAGCCAGTGTCGTAGAGTTCTTCTCTTCTGTTTTGTTACGATCGCTTTTCTCTTTTTTTGTGACTGTATCAGCCTTTTTTTGGGCCTCTTTTTCCAAACGGTTCCTCTCATAACGTTCATTCATCTGCTTGAAAAAGAGAGTGGCTTCTTTGTTTCCATGTTTGGAGGCACGGCGTAGCCACTTATAGGCATCCATCTTGCTTTTTTTGACCCCAAGCCCCTTCATGTACATCATACCGATATTGTACTCAGCCTTGTCATCACTTTTTTTTGCGACCTTCTGATAGATTCTGAAGGCCTCTTCATATTCTTTATTCTTGGCTGCTTCAAGAGCGAGGGTATGAAACTCATAGTTCATAAAGGAGGTGGTGTCGTCAGGTCGAAGGAGAAAGTCAGTATTTGCCGTCTTGGCATTGAGCGGTTGCATGCCGAAAAATAAAAGCAGTAGAGTAAATAGAATAGTCTTTAATTGCATATCACTTCTTTTTTTAATAGGATTATTATACATGATTCGATGATGAGTTTCAACATTACAAGCCTTGCAGTGAAGGAGGGGTCTGATGCTCTTGCAGGTATTGATCAAAGCTCCCTTCTTTTGCGAGTTTAAGTGCATAGTCACGGACTCCCGGACGTTCCTGTTGAAATGACATGATAGGAACACCCATGCCGCAACTAGATTCAACAGCATATATCTTAAGTTTGAAGAACTGCCGTATTGCTTCGATAGGTTCCTTGAAGCAGGAGCTGGCATGGGTAAACTCTTCATCGTTACGTGTGATGAGTTCTCCTTTGCAAAAGCAGCGAAGGATCTTTGGACTGCCTTCAAACGCATTGAACAAAACAGTGACTTCACCATCCTCACTGATATCACGGGCTGTCCGGTTTCCGCTGCCAAGGTAGTCAAGCATGTAGAGCGTAGAGGGGTCTATGACATGGATAGAGTCATACCCTTTGGGAGAGAGATTGACCTCGTGATTGGAACATGACGAGACGTAAAAAAGTTTTTGCTCACGTATGAAATTGATGTCACCTTGGTTAAGACATTGATACTGTTTTCCCAATTTATCATCCCCATTGAGTATATGTAGGTTAAATATCGTAAAGATTATATAAAATAAAAGTAAACGGTTTTTAAAGTTGCAAAGCTAAGGGAGCTCAGATAAGCTCGTGTATCTTTCCGGAAGCCTTCTCTTTATAGGATTGAAGCGGTTCTACCTCACTGGAGTCAAGCTGAAGGTAAGAATCCAGTTCAGTCCGGTTCTCGTCAAGGACCCTGTCGAACTCACCCTGGGTTGTGATCGGTTTATTGCCGTTGTATTTGTCAAGCAGGACATTTGAGTTACCGATGACGACTAAATAGCTCTGGCCTTCATAATCAAGCATGACAACACGGTTCTTAGGGTCCAGTGCTTTTTGAAAACGCACGGCGATGCCCTCTTTTTTCGTACTACCTTTGAACAACCACGGCTGTTTTCCTTTGGCTGCAGGCACGCCCATCTTCTTCTTAAGCCATAGCATGATGATGATACCCAGAAGCAGGATCGCAATCACGATATAATAGGAGTTGTTCAGCTCACCAGCTTTTTTGGTCGGCAAGGTGTTTGTTGCCGAACTGCTTGCCTTTGTGGCAGTATTTTGGTTTTTGAGAACGTCACTTTTGGTGAAACGAAGACGCAGTCCATAGGCATCGCTGGTCTTGGAAGCACTCATGGTGATATTCGGAGCCGTTTGCAGTATGATCTCGGTATGCGAGTTAATAGGTGTAATCGTCATCTTGTGAAGATATGATGTCGAGATGTTTTTTATCTTTGGCGCTTCGATAGAAGCATCTTTGAGTTTCAAGACGATCTTATTGTTTAAAACTGTCTTGGAGAGTTTGCCGTCATAGGGGGTATCAAAGGTAAGCATGATGTCGACACGGCTTGAACGTTCATAGACATTATAGGAGAGTATTTTGGAGCCAAAAAGAAAAAGTGGCAGAGACAGTAAAAAGAGGATTCTCATAAGCGTTCTTTCGAGAGGTAGTAGATTACAGAGGTTGAGTCAAGAACCTCATTGATACGTATGGCAAGGTTTTTCTCATACACCATGACTTCGCCTTTACCGATAATACGATTGTTGACATAGGCTTCCACGCTTTCACCCGCAGGTTTGTGCAAGTCGATAACAGAGCCTTTTTGCAAGGCCAAGATCTCTCTGATAGACAAGGAAGTCTGTCCGAGATCGGCGATGAACTCCACTTCCATATCAAGAAGACCGTCATAGTTCATCCATGCTAACTCTTCAAGTTCTTCGTCATTGAGATTGAGTGTATTGACACTGTTTTCAGCTAATTTGTCAAGAAGTGATTGGTCGTTTTCTTCTGGCATATACTCTTACCCTTTGATGCCGATAACGAGATCCTCTTTAGGCGTGCTCAAGATAGAAAACTCACTGCATTCGCAGTTGTCGAATTTCTCAATCGCTTTAAACTGGGGCGTCGTTATCATAAAATGTTCTTTTTGAGCTTCTTCAGCCAATACTTTGGCACTGCCGACAATCATGTTGGTCGACTCCAAGGCCATATCTATCATTGTCTGATCATCTGCGTCATCTTCCATAAGATAAACGGAAACGATCTCTTTGATCAGTGCTTCGTTAAATCCGAGATAAACAATCTTTGAGTCACCATCATCCATCTTAACTTCTATGGAAGCAATAACTGTTCTCATTTGTGATAGGGTGTCACTTTTTTGCGTCTTTAGTTCGATCTGATCATGTAAAAAGTTTTCAGCAGCTTCAACGATAAGGGAGACCATTGTTTGTCCTAGTTTATGATGTGCGTATAATAGGGTTATTATAGGAAAATCTAATTAAGTGAAGTTTAATAACTGCTTGCGCGTCATAAATATTACACTAATGTCCGAGTAATGTTTCCATCGCATAGAAATTGCACAGGTGATGAACTGTATGCGTAGGCGTGTTGTCCAAAGTAGAAGCTTAAAATAATAGTACATGATTTAATCTTTAATGCCCCTCTTTGTGAAACTAGAGTACAATTGCAAAACTAGTCGAAGACGGTTTGACGGAAGGTGGAAAGTTTCTTCAGAAAACTAGTCGAAGACGATTCT
>JBFFSC010000097.1:0-7057 GCA_041572615.1 Sulfurimonadaceae bacterium | reverse complement strand
ACAACATTTACTGTCGTGATGTCTAATTGATATTTTGAAAAACTGTCGATTGCAGCTTGGATATGTTCACGATTATGGTCATTAATTGTAATATGACGTCCTGTAATATTAACGTTCATAATAGACTCCTTATTTAACTTACCTAAGTGTAACTATAATGAGCTTATGGCTCACTTATTTTTATAAACTTTTTCATTGTATAATTACTCAAAAACAAAGGGTCCACCGATGGATATAACACTCAACAGCATTGAAGAGCTAAATGCCAAACTCAAAGATGAACTGGCACTCATTGTCTACTTCAGTTCACCCTCATGTAATGTCTGTCACGTGTTACGGCCAAAACTTATGGAGGCACTTGAACAAGCCTACCCTGCCATTGGGCGTTATCATGCTGATATCGCATTGACTCCGGAGATCGCTGCACAGTTTCAGGTATTCTCAGCCCCGACCATCATCGTCTTTTTTGAAGGACGCGAGTTTATACGTAAAGGGCGTGCCATGAGTATCGACGGCCTGCTTCAAGAGATCAAACGTCCCTACGAGCTAATGACCTCTTAACAAAGGATTTTTTTATTTAGACAGAGCAAGTTACAACTCTTGTTATTGAGCCCTTCTCTTAAGCGTAATAGGCCAGCAAGGCAGCGGTAACTGCAACATTTAAAGACTCGACGCCGTTGTTCATCGGAATGGCAAGTGTCTTGTTGGCAAGCTTTTCAACCTCCTTGCTTACTCCTTCACTCTCATTGCCCAACACAAAGACACTCTTTTCACCAAGTTTCAGATCAAAGAGTGACGCAGTGGCATGAGAAGATAAGGCATAGATATCTGCCCCATCTTTTTTAAAGACCGGCAGACTCTCTTCAAGCGTATCGCAATAAAGGATTGTTGTCTTAAAAAGTGTGCCTGCACTTGCCTTGATCACCAATGGAGATATCTTTGCGGAACCTTTTTTCGGCAGGATGATCCCATCGACAAAGCCTGCTGCAACTGAACGGATAATCATACCAAGGTTCTGAGGATTGTGAACACTGTCCAACGCAATAAACCGATACGCCTTGGTATTACCTTTTAAAAACTCTTCCGTAGAAAGGTATGAACTTGCCTCGATATCTGCTGCAACACCCTGGTCCTGCTTGGCACTTTTAGAGATCCTCGAAAGGGCCTGTTTTGAGTGATAGAGTATCTCTATGTTCTTTTTCTCGCACAGATCCATTATTTTTGAGATGGCCCCGTCTCTCTTGTTGGAATCCGCAAGATGCACCTTCGTGATCGTAATATCTTTTTCTTCAAGTGCCTCAAGAACGACATTGCGTCCATAGACAGTGATCAGACGATCAAAGTTTTTCTTTTTCTCATTATAGGCTGAGGAGTTTTTCATCTTCGACTATGCCTTTTTAGGAAGTGTTTTGGAAAGTACAAAATACCCAACAATGCCTGAAAGAAGTGATCCGATCAAGATACCCATCCGTTCATCCACAAGTTCATAACAAGCTCCTTCATGGCATTCAAAAGCCAAAGAACCGATAAAAAGGCTCATCGTAAATCCGATACCACTCAAGATAGCCAAACCATAGACTGAACCCCAGGTGATCCCGTCTGAAAGTGTTCCAAGTCGAAGTTTTATGGCAAGGTACGAAAACAAGAATACACCCAGCTGTTTTCCCATAAACAGTCCCAAGACGATTCCCATGGTCATACTGTCAGTAAAATCTTTTATTGTCACACTGCCAAAACTGACACCGGCATTTGCAAACGCAAAAAGCGGCAAGATAACAAAGTTGACAGGTGCATGCAAGGAGTGTTCAAGTTCATGAAAGCTGTGACTGTTGTTCTTTAACGGGATCATCAGACCAAGTACAACACCGGCTAGCGTCGCGTGCACACCCGACTTCAGAACAGCCGTCCATAAGACAATACCAACAAGGACATAAGCCGTATTATTAGTCACACCACCCCTGTTCATCATAAAAAGAAGAAGAATCATCACTGCTGCAATAGCCAATGAACCAAAAGACATGCTCGAAGTATAAAAAATTGCGATCACGATAATTGCACCAAGGTCATCGATAATAGCCAAGGCCAGAAGAAAAACTTTCAATTGGGCAGGAACACGCGAACCTAAAAGTGATAATATCCCCAAGGCAAAGGCGATATCTGTTGCCATCGGAATAGCCCATCCCTGCATCGCCGCTTCATTTCCCCAGTTCAGAAAACTGTATATCCCTGCAGGGATGACCATCCCACCAAAGGCTGCAAATGTAGGCAAGGCCAGCTTGCTTCTATCACTTAGACTTCCCTCAACGACTTCACGTTTTATCTCAAGTCCAACCATAAAGAAGAATACAGCCATAAGACCGTCATTTATCCAAAGCAGAAGTGGTTTTGCGATGTTAAACTCTCCGAACATGACCATCACAGGAGTTTCCATCATCTCATTGTAGGCATCAGTAAAAGGAGAGTTTGCCATGACCATCGCAAGAATCGTCATGATCATCAGTAAGACACCGACAGCCGAATCCTTCTTAAAAAAACCGAGCAAAGAATATTTAATATCATTTTTCATACAGTATCCATTGAATAGAGTTCACCAAAAGCTCTTAAATTATTTCACGATTATAGCATCTTTGATGGGTACAAAAGAGAGAAAAAACAGATAGGACTTGAAAAGGACCTCCCCGTGTCCCGGGAGAGGCAAGCTGATCATTTAAAGACCATGCATATCAGACATTACTTTGTAATATCTGTCACCTTGATTAAGAGAGTTTCGCAGCGATTGCTTCGGCAGTGAAACCGAATTTCTCAAAAAGCTTGCCGGCAGGAGCAGAAGCGCCGAAGCTGTCCATAGTGATGATCTCGTCAGCAAACCTGTACCATTCAAGACCGCGTGCCGCCTCGATGGCTACGACTTTGTCAGTCTTGATGATGGAATCAAGATACGCTTTCTCCTGCTCGATCAAAAGATCGAAACATGGGACAGAAACGACATTGGCATGTACCCCCTTGCTAGCCAACAACGCTCTTGTCTGCATAGCTGTCTCAACTTCTGAACCTGAAGCCATCAGAGTGATCGTTGCACCGGCAGACTCTTCTAAAAGGTATCCACCTTTTGAAGCCTCACCACACACGGCAGCTGGAAGCAGCGCCAGGTTTTGACGGGAACATACAAAAGCAGATGGAGACTTGGTCATCTCCAGTGCAGTTTTCCATGCTTCGACATTCTCATTTCCATCAGCAGGACGCCAGACATAAAAGTTCGGCAGGGCACGGAACTGGGAAAGGTGTTCTATCGGCTGGTGCGTCGGACCGTCTTCACCGACACCAATACTGTCATGTGTCCAGATGAAGAACTGCTGGATGTTTGAAAGCGCTGCTATACGTGCTGCCGGCTTGAGGTAATCCGAGAAGACAAAGAAGGTCGCAGAAAACGGCATCAACGGACCATAGAGTGCAATAGCGTTTGTAATAGATGCCATCGCATGCTCTCGGATACCGTAATAGATGTTCTTACCTTTCGGGAAGACGCCCATATCTTTCAGGTCCGTCTTGTTTGACGGACTTAAGTCGGCTGAACCGCCCAGAAAACCAGGAAGCGCTTTCGCGATCGCATTAAGGACTTTTCCGTTCGTGCTTCGTGTCGCATCTGCCTTGTCAAAAGTCGGCCACTGGATACGGGAAATATCCGGGTTTAGAAGAGCCTCAAGTGCTTCATTCTGCTCCATCAACGGCAACTCTTTAAGGCGGTGTTTCCACTCACGCTCTGCCAGGTCACCGGCTTCAACCGCACATCTAAAACGCGCCATCACATCCTCATCGACAAAGAACTTCTTTTCAGGATCAAATCCGGCTGCTTCCTTCGCCTTGGCGATGACATCTTCTCCAAGCGGAGCACCATGTGAATGATGAGAACCTTCAAGCTCACCTGCACCTTTGGCAATCTTTGTGTTTGCGATGATCAGTGAAGGCTTATCAGAAGCCTTGGCATTCGTGATCGCAGCATCGATCTGCTCATAATTGTGTCCGTCAATCTCCTGAACGTCCCATCCCTGAGACTCAAAACGCATATGTATGTTCTCAGAGATACTAAGGTCTGTCGAGCCTTCGATCGTGATATTGTTTGAATCGTAGATCAGAATAAGGTTATCAAGTTGGTTATGACCTGCGATCGAACACGCTTCATAAGAGATACCCTCTTCCAGGTCACCGTCGCCACATAGACAGTAGACATAATGATCGATCACCTTGGCCGTCTCAGAATTTGTCTGTGCTCCCACAAACTTTGAAGCCATTGAGAAACCGACCGCATTGGCGATACCCTGACCCAGTGGACCTGTTGTGATCTCAATACCTTCTGTATGACCATATTCAGGGTGCCCCGGCGTCTTGGAATCCAACTGACGGAAGTTTTTCAAGTCTTCAAGCTCCAGTCCGTATCCCCATAGGTAATAAAGAGAGTAAATAAGCCCTGTACCATGTCCGCCTGAGAAGACTAAACGGTCACGGTTCAACCATGAAGGGTTTTTAGGGTTGTGTGAAAGGTGTTCGCTAAGCACTACTGCAATATCTGCAAGACCCATCGGTGCCCCAGGGTGACCTGAATTGGCTGCTTGAACCATATCCGCTGCTAAAAATCGAATTGAATCTGCCATCTTTTGACGCATCATTTTTCCTTGTAATTGTGATCGATGTATAGACTAAAAAACACACTTATGCCTTCTAGTCTATACAAGTTATTTATGCCGTACCAGATACTCTGAGAGTATCGGGGAAAGTTCCCGATAAAGGTTCTCATCAAAGGCCTTAAGTTGCCCACTTAATTCTTCAGCCAGCTCATTCGCCTCTTTCATTGCCTCTTCAAGACCGAGCAGTGTCACAAATGAGTTCTTGTCACCGTCATTCTGCGTTGTCTTTCCGGCTTCTTCAGAGCTTTGTGTGACATCGAGAATATCATCCTGGATCTGAAACAGTAATCCAAGTTTGATTCCAAAGTCATAGAGCTTGGCTTCAAGCTCTTTTTCACCGGTGATGATCGCGCCCATCTGAAGTGAAGCGGCAATAAGCTTGGCCGTCTTGTTGGTGTGTAATATTTTGACCTGATCAAGACTGAGCGGCTGATTTTCAAAATAACAGTCTATTGCCTGTCCAAGTACCATACCGCCTGCTCCACCATTGGATGCGAGTGAACGGATAAGTTTGACACGGACCTCATCCGAGAATGACGCCGTAGAGAGAACTTCAAAGGCATAAGTATTGAGTGCATCACCGGCAAGGATCGCTGTGACTTCATCATACTTGATATGAAGCGTCTGTTTTCCACGTCGCAGATCAGCATCATCCATCGCCGGCAGGTCATCATGGATCAGTGAGTAGGTATGTAAAAGCTCTATCGCATAGGCGGCGGCATAAGCCGACTCAAGAAGCAGGGAATTTTTGGCTCTTACTACAGCCAATAGAAGTAGAGGACGAAAACGCTTCCCACCGGCTAAGAGCATCTCATGCAGCGCCTCTTCGTAATAAGGATGGAAGCTCGGTACTTGAGGAAGATGTGATGTTAAATATGCTTCAAAAGCCTTAATGCTTTCTTTCGTCAGTGCCTGCAATATGACCTACTCTTATATTAAATATTCATTGAATGAAATTATACATATCATTTACTGTTATTATGCTTTTATGTCAACAGTTTTATTTCGGAAAATGTATAAAAAAGTCGAACCCGTCTCGCTTGAAAAGCAGAAGGACCATCTTCTCTTTGCTCGATTTCTCCTGAGACAACACCTTACGGATATCCCCTAACGTCTTGACTTCTTTTCCCATCACAAAAAGAAGCTTATCCCCTTTTTTAATCTCATACTTCGCATTATCCTTCTTGACGGTAAGGTTCTCATCAAGTTCAAGCCCGAAAAGGTCAAAGAAGCTGTCCGGGACGAGTCCACCACTCAGACGCTTTTTCAAGCTCGCTTCAATCTTCATCTTTTCATCGCCTCTGTAGACTACAAAACGATGTTTGCTTCCCGGTGCAGCAAAGAGGATACGCTTACTGACCTGGGCTGCATTCTGTGCCTTTTTACCATCCATTGAGACGATGATATCATCAAGTAAAAAAGGTGAGTCCGCAAAGAAAGGATTGACCTCGACTACCCGAACACCCTCTTTATCCGCCAGACGGATTCCAATGTCTGCATAAACGATCTTTTTAGACCTTAAAAAATGACGGATGTAGTCCTTCTCTATCACGCCATTGCCGGTAGAGATCCCCATTACACCGCAACAGGTACCCGTTATCAGAGCATTGGTCTTTAATGGTTTTGAAAACTTTGCGAGATGATTAAGTCCGATCTGTCCGTGGACAAATTTGCCCTCATGAACCTCTTTGGGCAAAACACCTGCGAGCTCTTCAGGCTTGTTGTTATAGAACTTGAATATATGTCTAAATCTCTGTGGTGATTTGATCAGATTTAGACCAAGAAAAGGATCCCGCTTGACTACGACCTGAGAAGGCTCTTCTTTTGAATAATAGACAGCATATTCATCATCGACAGCCACTGCTTGTGTATAGCCTAAGTCAATCGAACTGACCTGATATTTCAATTGACAGGATTTAAAATCTAAGGGTGCAGAAAAAAGTAGTAAAGGAAGTAAAAGGAGAAAAACATGGCGCACAGCCATTATTTTTGTCCAAATAGATCGCCAAGATTGCCCATGCCACCGAACATCCCCATGGCGGAGTTTTGTTTGTCTGTCTCTACCATCTTGTTAGCATCATTGATGCATGAGATAAGAAGGATCTGCAGAGATTCTTTGTCTTCAAGAAGCGAATCATCAATGTTTACATCGATGACTTCTCCTTTTCCGCTCATCTTTATCTGGAGCATACCGCCGCCTGCTTTGGCAGTATACTCTTTAGACGCCATCTCGGCTTCCATTTTCTTTGCTTGTTCTTGAACTTGTTCGAGCATCTTGCCCATATCGCCCATGTTTCCAAACATAAAAAAAACCGCCTTTTATAGTTCGTCTAAAATTTCGTCTATATTATTATCGTCGTCTAGAAGAACGACTT
>JBFFSC010000096.1:0-7091 GCA_041572615.1 Sulfurimonadaceae bacterium | reverse complement strand
TAGTCCTTATCTCAGGTGGTTACAGAGAGGGGGAAACGCCTGGCCCCATTCCGAACCCAGAAGCTAAGCCCCTCTTCGCTGATAATACTGCAGGTTTCACTTGTGGGAACGTAGGTCGCCGCCTGGACTTTCTTTTTTACTTTTATCAATCCCTGAATTTTTACTATTTACTAAATCTAATTGACTATTACTATATATCAATCACTTTAGCATGATTATTCCGGAAAATCGGCCACAATTCTTATCTTCTGCACGATATGAATAAAAGGTGTCCGTTTGACAGGCTGTGCAATAGGATGACTTTTCAATATTTTTTTTCTCTATACCGCTTTTAATCAGTTGTTCATATCCAATAGCTGTCAGATCCAAGTAGTATTTTCCATGTGCCGTCTTGATCGCATATCCATAGCCGTGTTGTCGCGCTTCTTCTTTTACATCTTCGCCAACTTCATAACAGCATTGATGTATTGACGGTCCTAGACTCACGATGATATCTTTACTCTCAGAGTCATAGGTCTCTTTCATCTTGTTGATGGTTTTTGGAATGATCTCTTTGAATATCCCTGCACGTCCGGCATGTACAGCGGCAACGACCTCTCTTACCGGATCATAGATCAAAACAGGTATGCAATCTGCAACCATTACCATCAAGGGTACATGTTTCTTATTTGTGACGAGTGCATCACAAGTAGGTATCTCTTTGTAATTATGGGATGCGTTAACGATAAGGATGCTGTCTTTATGTACCTGGTTCATGTGAACGAGTTTGTTAAGTGGGTAATGTAGATATGAAGCAAGCAGACGATGGTTCTTATCAACATTCTCTTTGATATCATTGACATGATAGGCAAGGTTGTTTCCATATTTTGAAACACCGTCTACACGTGTGCTATAGGCATGCATAATCTCTGTATATCGATCCAGAAGTTGGCTGTTTATCGTTTTCATGTCTTATATTATCAAATTTGTTTGAATATATTACTCAAAATCTATCTTATAAACTTTTATAGGGGTTATCACATAGTGACTTCCATCCATTTTCGATAAAATGTTTTTACTAAGGGAAATGAAATGTCACATAATATGAATCTGAAGTCTATGCATTCGCTGCATATGTTACCTGTTACGTTAGATGGTAATGATGTTGCACAAAAGCGTGAGGAGATAAGAGAATATTTCCATAAGACGTTCACTTTTTTTGAAAATCTTTTTGATTGTTTTATCAATGATGATGTCTTTTATATAAAGCCGGAGCCGACTCGTCATCCCATCATTTTTTATTTTGGCCATACCGCAACATTCTTTATCAATAAACTTATCGTCTCTAATATTATTCACGAACGTATCAATCCGGAGTTTGAGTCGATGTTTGCAGTCGGTGTTGACGAGATGAAATGGGATGATATGCAGAGTGAGCATTATAGTTGGCCTAAAGTACAAGAGGTGCGTGATTATCGTGAAGCGGTTCGTCAAAAAATGGACCAACTCATCTCAGAACTTCCTTTGACTCTTCCGATTAAACAAGAAGATCCTATGTGGATCATTTTGATGGGCATTGAGCATGAGAGGATCCACTTGGAGACTTCGTCTGTATTACATCGGCAGCTCTCTATAGACCTGATAAAAGATAATGGGTTTTTCCCGCGTTGTGATGAAAAGTCAGAGCCTTGCACTAATGAGATGGTCTCTATCGAGGGTGCAAAGATGATTTTGGGCAAAGAGAAGAACCATCACCTTTATGGCTGGGATAATGAATACGGGAAAAAAGAGGTAGAAGTCGCTTCGTTTAAAACCAGCAAGTTTCTTGTCAGTAATGCAGAGTTTATGGAGTTTGTTCAAGACGGAGGGTATGAGACGAGTTCGTATTGGGACAGTGAAGGCCAAATATTTTTAAAAACGCGTAAGGCTTTACATCCGGTATTCTGGATACCTCAGGATAACGGAAGCTATCAATACAGAGCGATGCTTGAAGAGATCCCTATGCCCTTAAGCTGGCCGGTAGATGTGAACTATTTGGAAGCGAAAGCATTTTGTCGATGGAAGAGCCAAAAAGAGAACAGAGAGTATAGGCTTTTGAGTGAAGCAGAATGGTACAGGCTTTATGAAAGAGCCGGACTGTCTGATATTCCAGAGTTTGATGACAGAAGAGCCAATGTCAACTTTCGGTACTGGGCTTCATCCTGTCCGGTAAACAAGTTTGCTTTCGGCGATCTGTTTGATGTCATGGGAAATGTCTGGCAGTGGACGGAGACGCATATGGATGCTTATGAAGGCTTTGAAGTCCATCCGGCTTATGATGACTTTTCCATCCCTACCTTTGATGGGCAACATAACCTTATCAAAGGCGGTTCATGGGCAAGTACAGGCAATGAGCTGATGAAGCATTCACGATATGCTTTCAGGCGGCATTTTTACCAGCATGCAGGTTTTAGATATGTGGAGGGAGAGAGTTTGGAAAAAGAAGAGACGAACATCTATGAGACGGATGAACTGGTTTCACAGTATTGTGACTTTCAGTACGGTGAAGAATATTTTGGTGTCAAAAACTTTGCAGTAGCGTGTGCGCAAAAGGCTGTTGAATATACGAAAGATATAAAACAGGGCTCTGTCCTTGATCTCGGATGCGCGACTGGACGTGCCTCTTTTGAACTGGCAAAGACCTTTGATAAGGTGTGCGGGATAGATTTCTCTGCACGCTTTGTCCAGGTCGGGGTCGAGCTGCAGAAAAACAATACAGTGGGATATTACCAAAATGGTGAAGGTGAGCTGAAGAGACGACTTGAGATAAATTTGGATGAACTTGGGTATTCAGATGTTGCAGACAAGGTTGAGTTTTGGCAGGGAGACGCTTGTAATCTCAAACCTCATTTTACCGGCTATGACTTGGTTTTAGCAATGAACCTGATCGATAGACTTTATGAGCCTCATCTCTTTTTAAAGAGTGTACATGAGCGAATCAATGCAGGGGGCTATCTTATCCTGACATCTCCGTATACCTGGTTGGAAGAGTATACCTCCAGAGAGTTCTGGGTTGGCGGATATACAGATGAAAACGGTCATGAGGTCAAGACAATAGAGGGTCTTAGAAGAATGTTGGAAGATCATTTTGAACTGGTGGCGACAGAAGATGTCCCTTTTGTCATCCGTGAGACCCCGCGTAAGTATCAGCATACGCTCTCAGAGATGTCAGTATGGAAAAAGAAGTAAGTTTTGAAAGAAAATAATAAGAGTATAGACTTTAATCAGGCCCCCTCACGAGAAAATACCAATGCCGAAAAATATGCTTTAAGGGAAAAACTCTTTGGCTCAGAAGAGGTCTTGCCAATGTGGGTGGCTGATATGGATATCGAGACACCTTCTTTTGTGATGGATGCGATCAGAGAAAGAGCCGAACATGCTGTTCTTGGATATGAAGGGGTCCCTGACTCAATGTTTGATGCGCAGATAGAGTGGATACAAAAGCGTCATGGGTACAGTGTTCAAAGAGAATGGATGTATTACTCACCTTCAGTAGTGGCAAGTATCAACCTCTGTATTCAGGCATTTACGGAAATAGGTGAGAAGGTGATCGTACAATCACCTGTATATTTCCCTTTTTATACCTCCGTGAGCAATAACGAGAGAGTAGTGCTGAAAAACCCTTTAAAAGAAGAGGACGGATACTACAGTATTGATTTTGAAGCCCTGGAAGCTTCTATTGATGAGCAGACGAAACTTTTATTGTTATGTTCACCGCATAACCCTGTAGGTAGGGTATGGAGCCGGGATGAACTGCAGCAGTTGGGAGAGATATGTATCAAACATGATATTCTGATCTTAGCGGATGAGATACACAGCGACTTGATCTTCAAGGGTTCAAAGCATATTCCTATGGCGAGCCTTTCAACAGAACTTGAAAACCGCACAATAAGCTGTTACGGACCGGGTAAGACATTCAACATGGCAGGATTGGCAATCTCGACACTCTGTATTGCCAATCCTGAGTTGAGAAAAAAGTTTGAGAAGTTCTACAAGGCGGTACATTTCGCAGAAGGGACAGTCTTCGGACATGTAGGGTTTCAAGCCGCATATAAAAACGGTTCTGACTGGTTAGATAGCCTGCTTGAGCATCTTCAGGGTAATATTGATTATCTTGAACTCTGTTTGAAAGAGTATATGCCAAGCATAAAAATGTTAAAGCCTGAAGGAACCTATTTGGTCTGGCTTGACTGCCGTGGACTGGGATTGAGTTATAAAGACCTCAAAGCGTTCTTTTTTGAAGAGGCAAAGTTGGGTCTCTCTTCCGGCGTGAGCTTTGGAAAAGAGGGAGACGGTTTTATGCGTATGAATATCGCGACACCGCGTGCAACTGTCGAAGAAGCAGTTTCCCGTCTCCATCAGGCCTATATGTCACGAATGTTTTAAGTGCCTTAATCCGGTAATACAGAACATGATGGCATGAATGAGGGAAAAAAAGAGTTTACGTTTGATGATGGTATTCATGTCTTTTCTCTTTAGGGGTCTCTTTTAAAATCTCTTTCAAGACCTGACTCGCAAGTGAGCCGTGTCTATTCTCTTCCGGGCGTCCATGCTCCAATGTATGCTGGATCTTTTTAACGATCGCATTCATACTTATCCTCCTTGATGCTTTTATATAGATAAGATCGGTATTTTTATGATTCTTATTAGTGTAGAGAGTGATTTCTGTGCTAATATTCTTTATTATATGTTAAAGAGAGTGGCTTGTTATGTCGGTAATCAATTGGGATGAATATAAAAAATATAAATCTGAACGCAATATGACGGATGATGTGGACAACTTTGAGATCCTGTTGGAGTTCCTGCGTAGTTTCTATAATAAGACCTCGCCTTTTGAAGTCTTTGATGTGTTGGAAGAAGACACCCTGGGAAAGATGATGCTTGAAAAGAGAGAGATCAGTAAGCCGGAACATCTTGAACCCTACCTGTACCGAAGGTTGTCACGATGATCATGATTTTAAGCGGAGCAGGGCTCAGTGCCGAAAGCGGGATCAAGACCTTTAGAGACCATGATGGTCTATGGGAAGAGTACGATGTCATGCAGGTCTGTTCCACGCAAGGATGGGAGGCAGACAGAGAACTTGTCACACAATTCTATAATGCCAGACGCCAGGACCTCAAAGACAAAGAGGCTAACCGGGCACATATCGCCCTGGCTGAACTGGAAAAGAGATATCCTGGAAAGATCTACAATCTTACACAAAATGTCGACAACCTCTTGGAGAAAGCAGGATGTGAAGATGTCATCCATCTGCATGGAACTTTGACGGATCTGCGATGTGAAAGTTGCGGACATGTCTGGGATATAGGTTATGAAAAACAAAATGTCCATGATGCCTGTCCTGTCTGCGAAAGTGATTTGGTCCGTCACAATGTGGTCATGTTCGGTGAAGCTGCACCGGCTTATGAACATATCTATGAAGCAATAGAGCAGTGCCAGCTTTTTATCGCTATCGGGACAAGCGGTCAGGTCATCGATATTGTTCCCATTGCCTCTGAATTCGATCACTCTATCCTCATCAACCCAAAACGTGAGGAGTATATGTCATATTTTGGTTCTCAGGGTAAGTATATAGAAGAATATTTTGAACATTTCATTCAAAAGAATGCAGGTGATGCGGTAGATGAGATGATGGGTATCATTGAGGAGTTTTTAGATGTATAAGTTGATCTTTCTGGGTTTGATCGCTATCGGCCTGCTCTTATACTTCAGTGGAGCGCTGGAGTTCGATAACAGTGACGAGAGCGTGAGGATTACGGTTGATAAGGAAAAGACGAAAGAGTTGGGAGAGAGTATAAAGGATCAATTAGAAGATCAATAAAGTGTGAGTGTGTAATCTCATTGAGATAATGTCTAAGTAGCATGTTGCAATCAACAATGAGGACAGTGTGATGCAACTCATAACAATGTTTAAGATAAGAGAACTTGACAATGGTTGGCAATGGCCAGATATTGAGACAGAAGATGATGTCGAACTTTTTTGTTCAGAAGAGCTTGAGATACCTCACGAGTTTTTAGAGAGGGTTGAACTGCGTGAACAGGAGATACATGTGACCTTAAGCCGGGATCGTTCCTTTATCCGGGATGACTGGTACGTTAACCTTTCACGTATCAGCCATCAGTAGGTTGGGAGATTCTCCTGATTTTGATATACTTTAGAAAAAAACTGTAAAGGATAGCTATGAAATCCTCTGTCTTAGGCGCAATTTATGGATCTTTTGTCGCAGATGCCCTGAGTCTTGGCGCACATTGGATATATGATGTCAATGAGATCAAAGAGAAGTTCCCTGAGTATGAAGGATGTTATAACCCTGTGACTGATTACCACAACGAGAAGATGGCTGGGGATTTTACGCATTACGGTGATCAGACAGCCTGGCTTTTGGAGTCGATTGCTCTGGACAAAGAGTTTTCTCTGGCTAGTTTTTGCGCACGCTGGAAAGCCTATATGTCTGAGTACAAAGGCTATGTCGACAGTGCGAGTAAAACGACATTGGAAAACCTTTTAGCCGGCAAATCTCCATTTGAAGCAGGCTCATCTTCACAAGAGCTCAGTGTAGTCGGTCGAATCGCTCCTTTGGCGCTGCTTTACAGTGATCGACAAAAAGAGTTTGAAGACGCTGCTGTCTTACAGACAAAGATGACGCATAACTCAAAGATTGCGATAGAAGCGACACGTTTTTTTTCACAACTTCTTTATCTTGTTTTTCAGGGATATACACCCAAGAACTCGATATTAGCTATATTGAATGCTGCGGAGGAGCCGATTGTTGTAGAGTGGATAAAAGTGGCACTGGCTTCGGTTGAACATGATACGATAGAGGCGATAGGATCCTTGGGTCAGTCATGTAGTATCAAAGGGGGATGCCCGGGAGCACTGCATCTTATCCTAAAATATGAGAACAACTTTGAAGAGGCGATGAAACAAAACATCTATGCTGGCGGTGACTCTGCAGCACGGGGTATGGTTGCCGGGATGGTATTGGGTGCTTACAACAAGCTTGAAGGGATTCCTGATCGCTGGATCGAGAGTCTGAACTCGAAAGAACGTATTGCTACCTATATAGAAGCT
>JBFFSC010000095.1:0-7183 GCA_041572615.1 Sulfurimonadaceae bacterium | reverse complement strand
TTCGTATGTTTATCTATAGTAATCATAGCAGTCGTTTGTGCATTGTATGTGAACAGGCACTAAGCTTCTCTTTTCAATGCTATCATGCTAATATACGAGAAAAAGATAATGAACTTCTCATGGATAAAAATGAAATAGATACGGCTATCGGGGCTTTTATGCATCCGACAGTGTTTACCGGTGTCAAGCCTCTGTTCCTTGTAGCAGAAGAGCTTGCGACCAAAGAACACACCGGGGATGTCATCGATGCGGTCTGGGCTGAGTGGAGTGATAAGAGCGAGAATGAGTTCAGTTATATTACCAAGTTCGCTGTCAAAGGGAAGATAATAGACAGGAACACATACAGCAGCGAAGAGATGGAGCCTTTTAAGGGACGGCTTGCTTTGCCTACGTATGACAATCTGGAAAAAGTGATCATGCATCGTAAGCTCAAAGAGGAGATCAAAGCAGTAAATGTCAAGCGAAATGCCCTTGCGGATGTCGTCAAAAAGGATCTTGACAACCTGGCCGAGGTATTGAAAAGCAACGAAGAAGTCTACTTGTTCAAGCGGTGGTATGGAGAGTGGACGGATCCATTTTATGACATTGATATTGATACGCCATACCGGCTTATCGAGATAGAAGAGCACTCTTCCGGTACCCTTAAATATCACCTTCAACATCCCAAAACAGGCCAGATCAGAAAGTATTCGCCGGAAGAGAGGTTTTATGCCTATATCATAGGGGGAAAGGCAGAGATAGCCGGTCTGCAGCTGAAAGATGAAAGCTATAAGAAAACGATTGCATCACTGAAAGAGGAAGCCAGAAATATGATGGCTAGTATTGAGTGGCTCGCTCTTTCAGATCCTTGTCTTACGTCCATAAAAGAAGAATTGCCCAATCACCCCTTTGAGGAGTATTTCAACTATGTAAAAAAAGGGGATGAACGTCCATTGCATCCTCCAAAAGCTTTGCTGCATGCCCTTGAGATCATTATCGACAAGCATATGCCCGCGTTAAAAGGCCCTATGGGAATCCAGTATATCCCTATCGACAACCTTCTTTATCTGTTACACGAAATCATACCCAGGCCTAATGCACTGCGTGCGCTGGAAGCATGTGATGTCATTCATGAACCTTCCGCACTTGTACTCGGCTTTGAGGGGAAACGTGAGTTGCCGCCGAAGTTTTTGGTCCCGGTGAGTCATGTCGCTTTTGCATATAAGGAGTTTCCAGCTTTTATCGAAGCCTGCGAGCGTTACCTCAGAGAAGAAGGCTCTAAAAGCAGCTAAAGTCTGTCATCTTATTCATGATGTGTCAATGAAGTGGAATATAGTGCAGGAAGAGCTGTTTCCTGCACTTGTATATCAGGCGTTGTGTGAAAGGTTGTTTAAGAGGTTGAAGAAGGTTTCACTCTCTTTTTCTGTCTCTATGAAAAGCTCTACTACTTTGTCTGCATTTTCGAGGCACTCTTTGGATGTCACAATCTCCATCGCTTTTTTGATGTTTTCATGTAGCTTCCGATGCGGTTGGTCGATCTGTGAAAAACTGCTGTTGCCGGCAAAGAGCTCTTTACCTTCTTCTTTGTACCACTGTCCAAACTTACAACTGAGATGATCTGTCATCTTGTCAGAGACCTTGGCTTCAAAGATTGAGTTGTAAGCGGCAAGTTTGAAGATCATATGGTCAAGCTTACTGATGTTCATAAAGAGGTCTTTAGCGATGATTTCATTGTCATCTTTAATCGTTTGGGCGTTACTGACAAGTTGCACCAGTGAGACTTTGAATTCGTCAAGCTTGCCCGCGGACTCCTGCGTGAACTCGGAAACCTTTTCACTGTTTTCAAGCATGGAAACACTGTTTTGTTTCAAAATACTGATGTTGGCTTCAACTTCACTGGTCGCTTTTTGGGTGCGTTCTGCTAATTTGCGTACTTCATCTGCAACGACGGCAAAGCCTCGACCATGTTCGCCTGCTCTGGCTGCTTCAATAGCCGCGTTGAGTGCAAGCAGGTTGGTCTGATCAGAGATGTCTTTAATAAGGCCGATGACGGAATATATTTCGGTGACATTTTGAGTCAGACTCTCGGAATCCTGTCGTGAGTTCTCGATCATCTCAGTGATATTGCTGATATTGTCGATGACTTCGTCCGTTTTTGTCGTGACGTCAAAGATGACATTCTCGGTCTGTTCATTCAGGGTATTGACAACATTGACATTCTCTATACTGTTCTCCATGCTGGATTGAAGGTCTTGAGAGTTTTGTGTTGTCGCTTTGATCATCTCTTCTGAAAGACGTAAGGTCATATCGTTCTTCTTCATCTGAACCTTGATATTCTCACTCGCCGCTTCTGCCTTTTTGGCTTCATCTTGAGCCTGAAGGGCGATAGCTTCGACTTTGTCCAGGAAAGTATTGAAGCTTCGGGCAGCTTTGCCTATCTCGTCATTGCTTTTGATCTTGAGCCGTTGACTAAGATCTGCATCGCCTTCTGCCAACTCACTTGCAACCTTGTCAAGGTTGACCATTGGATCGGTGACAGTCAACTTGATGATTGTGATGAGCAGGCCTAAAATAATCACATCCAAAATAGCCATAATGATAATCTGTGTCAGCAGTGAACTCTCGGACTGGGATATGACATGTTCAACTTTCGTAAGCGGTTTACCTAAAAGGGCATATCCGATGCGTTGTTTGGAAAAGTCATAGATTGGCACGGACGAGATAAAGTAGTTGTCGCTTATTTGATGTGTACCTTCTTTGTCGATCTGTATGTGATCGAGTTCATTGAAAAAGTCTTGATTGATAACATCTTCTTTAAGTGCAAGTGTGTAGTTCCCAATCTTTTTCGCATCTTTAAGTGCCGCTGCGGTCGAAAGATATTTGTTGTCCATGAGGATGATGACATCGATACCAAACTTCTTTACGCCGTCAACGACAATAGAGTTCAAGCCCTGAATGAATTCGACTGAACCCAGATACTCCCCGTTTTTGACAGGAGCCAGCCCTCGAAGCATCATGCCTGCGCGTCCGAGTTCTATACCGACGATAGGGGCCTGCTCTTTTTTGACTTCCACGATTGTCTGCCTGAAACCACTGAGATCATCACCCCATTTCTCAGGTTTCCATGCGCGTAAAAAACTGTGTATGTCGGCATCATGGATATGTATTTTGATATTTTTATATTTTGTGTTTTCTTTAAAGACCGTGTTGAGTCCGGAAAGGCCTTCGATAGCAAGCTGCCGGTCTTTTGTCTTTAAAGACTGTACGACATAATAGTTCTCGGCGATATTGATCGCATTGCTCAGGCCAACACTTTTTTTATTCTCTATGCTCTCATTGAAAAAGCTGTTAAGGTCTTCAGTCTGTTGCATATAAACATCGTCACGTATATCGTTGACAGAGATGATATAGTTAAAGACGATAACAACAAAACCTATGGCGATAGTGATCAGTAAAGGTATATGAACCTTTTTGGAAATAGATGTCTCTTTCATATTCTTCCCCTTTTTGATTTTGATATTATTACATAAATTTCAAGGTGTATCAATGCGTAAACTTGGAGGATGAGTGGATAAGAAAGAAAGGGCTATAAAATGACTGCCTTCAGAGGCAAATAAAAAGCCCAACCGATACTGGGTGAGGCTCAGGCTGTTTTAGTCTGCTAGTTTTTCTGCAACGAGTTGATTGACTACCTGAGGATTCGCTTTTCCTCCGGTACTTTTGAGGACCTGGCCGACAAAAAAGCCTAGAAGTTTGGTGTTTCCGGCTTTGAACTTTTCGACATTGTCGGGATTTTTAGCCATGACGTCATCGATGATCTCTGCGATGACGGTTGGGTCACTGATCTGAACCAGTCCTTTCTCCTCGACAATCTGTTTGGGATCCTTGCCGCTCAAACGCATCTCTTCAAGGACCTGTTTGGCGATTTTGGTGGAGATGGTGCCTTCATCGATCATAAGGGCAAGTTGGGCTATCTGCGCTGCATCAAACTTCAGCTCATTAGATTCCTTGAGCTCTCTTGCCACTTCATTGGCGACGAGGTTGGCTATCGTTACAGGACTCTCTTGGACTTTTAGAGCCGCTTCGTAAAAGGATGCCAGATGCTCATCACGCGCGAGGGTGTTAGCGACTTCGGCATTAAGCTTCAACTTCGAGGTGTAACGATCAAAATGTGCCTGCTCGGCTGCATTCATCGGTGCGACTTCACCGTCGATCTGTACTTTTTTCTCCGATTTGCGTTCTTCTCTGGCTGGTTTGACTTCCTTGTGCTGCTTTTTGCTCCAGGAGTCTTTGAGTCCGACAATTTTGTTGAAGACAGGGTGTTCGTCACTGTAGTCGAGAGGATCAGCGTAAAAATATCCCTGACGTTCAAACTGAAAGCGTTCATCAGGTTTGTCTGTGATCACGGCAGGCTCAACAAGTGCATCCTTGATGATGTGCAATGAATCAGGATTAAGATCCTCCGTACTTTCAGGTGCTTCGGCACTATAGAGCCGGTCATAGAGACGGACTTCCACTGGCTTGGCTGTTTTGATGTCGACCCATTGGATGGCACTTTTCACTTTGATACCGCTGGTGTCCGATCCGCTTTTGGAATCAGGGTGGTACTCGGCTTTGATCTCGATAATTTTGCCATCAGCATCTTTGATGATCTCTTTACAGGTGATAATGTAGGCATGCCTGAGCCTTACGGGTTGATCCGGAGTCAGGCGGAAATAGCCTTTTGAAGGGTTTTCAGCGAAGTCATCACGTTCGATATAGATCTCTTTTGAAAAAGGCAGTTCTCGTGAACCCTCTTTAGGTACATCTTCGGGATAGTAAGGCGCATCCAGAAGTTCAGAACCTTCATAGTTCACAATCGTCACTTTGAGCGGATCGAGTACACACATCACCCGAGGGACTTTGGTGTTGAGATCATCACGGATACAGAACTCCAGTTGGGAGACATCCACCGTTGAATTCGCCTTGGCGATACCGATCTGGTCACAGAAGTTGATGATGGACTCTTTGGTATAGCCCCGTCGGCGGTAACCGGCGATGGTCGGCATACGCGGATCATCCCAGCCGCTTACATAGCCTTTGTTGACCAGCTCAAGGAGTTTGCGCTTACTCATTACGGTGTAGTTGATACCCAGGCGTGCAAACTCATGCTGGTAGGGACGCGGTGATGTGAGTCCAAGGGTCTCCAGTACCCAGTCATAGATATCCCTGTTGTTCTCAAACTCCAGGGTACAGATGGAGTGGGTTACCCCTTCGATATAGTCGGAAAGACAGTGGGCAAAGTCGTACATCGGGTAGACACACCAGGCATCTCCCGCACGGAAGTGATGGGCATGGCGGATACGGTAGAGCAGGGGATCACGCATCTTCATATTGGCCGAAGCCATGTCGATCTTGGCACGAAGCACATGTTCACCGTCTTTGAACTCGCCTTTTTTCATGCGCTCAAACAGGTCAAGGTTCTCTTCGACGGAACGCTCTGCGTATTTGCTGCGTCTGCCCGGTTCTGTGACGGTACCGCGGTAGAGGCGCATCTCCTCTTCATCCAGGCTGTCGACATAGGCCTTGCCCATCTTAATAAGCTCTATGGCGTACGCATACAGTTTCGGAAAATAATCAGAGGTATAGCGCACACCGTTTTCCCACTTGAACCCAAGCCACTCAACGGCATCTTTGAGTGCTTCGACATATTGGGTGTCTTCCGTCGTTGGATTGGTGTCGTCCATGCGAAGGTTACAATGACCATGATAATCATCAGCGATACCAAAGTTGATACAGATAGACTTGGCGTGGCCGATGTGAGGAAACCCGTTGGGCTCGGGAGGGAAGCGTGTTATGACCTCATTGTACTTACCTGAGTTCAGGTCTTTTTCAACTATCGTCCGTAAAAAATCTTTGCTCTCGCTCATTACTATCAAACCTCTTGATCTGGAAACTTTATATTTGAAGGGGATTCTATCAGATTAGAGCTTTGAACATCTTGTAAATTTTGCGTTTTCAGCCTTCTGAAACGTTTTTACCGATAGCCTCTTCTATTTGGAGCAGGGCAAGTTTTTTCCCGTTCTCTTCTTCATCCGCACTCCACCAGTATTCGATGATCTCCTGTTCTATCGTTCCCAGCAGTGTCACGGGAAGGTTGGCAAAGACCTCGTAGGAGCTGATATCAGCATCATGTACACCCTTGGCCTTGGCCAGGTCACTGATCATCTCACGGATAGACTTCTCGATGTCTGTCGGTTCGGCAAGGGGTGCCTCTTCTGTTGGTTGCTGGATGACACGGGCATAATCGATCCAGGTCTTGATCTCCTCTTCAAGATAGTTATGTCCGTAGACCTGATAGCAAAGTACTCTCTCATCGGTGTAGAGGATCTCATCATTCTCTTCGAGTACATCCGAACTTTTTGGCTCACCGTTGTGAAGATAGACCTCTATACGCTGGTCGTCCTGAAGGGTACTTGCTGTCTCGAACGCATTTCTTGCCAGTTTTAACAACTCTTTTTTTTGTGTTTCGTAATCCATTATCTTTTCCTTTTAGTTCATGTAGGGTATGTCCAAGACAGCGTCTCTGTCTTCGGCCTGATAGTCGTACTCCTGGATGTAGACTATCTTTTCCAGCGGCTTCATCAGTGCGATACGCTGCAGGGGATGAAGACTCATGGCATTGGTCCTGTCGGTATAGGCACAATGGTAAAACTCAATGACAATGCTGTGCCAGGTGCTATGTTCATCATACATCCTTTGTGCGAAGGCTAAAAGCCCGTCGGTATCGAGTTCGTCCAATGTCGGCAGCTTTCTGACGACGTTTCTTACAAACTGTTTGGAGAAGTAGGGCTCTCCCAGATGCAGGAGCCTCGAAGCAGCCTGTATGTCCGCTTCGTTCTCACTGTAACTGTAGGCGTACCTGAAATGTTCACATACCCATTGCGTATAGCGTGGGTAGTGTTCCAGGACATTGACCAGGTCTTTGAGGTCCTGGTCGATCAGGACCTGAAAAAGGCTGATCGTGTTCTTGCTTAACTGCCGCCAATGCGATTCTGAAGCCTGAAAGTTGTCTTTAGTCAGAATCGGCTGATACTGCGTAATATCACTGATGTTTTGCAGCAGGCGAGCTTTTGTCCTGTAGTCCTTACTATTGCTTTTTGGCATCTATGTTATGAAAGTCCCAAAGCTTTTTATAGTGTGAGTCCAGTTGGGAGAGTGTCGA
>JBFFSC010000094.1:0-7242 GCA_041572615.1 Sulfurimonadaceae bacterium | reverse complement strand
TACGAGAGTGGAAAGCCTCGGGCTTTTCCTAAAGAGCTCAAGGCGAGATTTGACGCCTTGCTTATGTAGACTTCATCTTTTTAGCCATATCATAGGCATTTTTGATACGTAGAGCCGCCTTCATGAATGCTGCCTCATCCATGCCGTACTCTCTCACCAATGCAGAGGCATTGTCCATGTTCTCTTTGGTGAGGAACCCTTTGATATTGATCGCCTGTCGGACAACATCTAAAATATCGATATCCAAAGGATCAACCTCGCCTGTCTCATCATCAAAGTCCAGACATTTCATGATATCGACATAACGTTTTGAGAAATGCCAGTGATCGAACAAGAGACCGCCAATAAAGTAAGAGGTCGTGTTTGAATACTTGTGTTCGACCTCTTCCATATTCTTGGCTGCATAAATCTCTTCCGTGAAAAGATCACTGTAATCACTCGCCATCATCTCCTGGGCAAAGATGACCTTTCCCGTCTCCATGATCAATGCCAAGGGAACAAGAACTTGTGCCCGCTTGATGTCAATTCCCATATACCACTGAAATAGAAGTGCCGCTTGCAGATGCCCCATATCGTTGAACTTCTCGCTGCTTATGCCATAAGCTGTCATGTTCGGTCGGATGTGTTCCTTCATGACAATAGAAAGTATAAAACCTTTTACAATACGTGTTCCAAACAGTGTAATCGCCTGTCCCACGGAGGTTATCTTGTTATTGAAACCGAACTTTGGATCATTAATCATTGCCAGAATGTTCGCAGTCAGAAGTGTATCGTTCTCAATCAAACGTGTCAGTTTACGAATATCGATATCATCTTCATCATCCGCATACAACTGTAATATCTTTTGTGCAGAGTCTGAAAGAGGAGGCAGAGTATCAATACGTTTTACTAAGGACTCGAATGACATGAAACACCTTTGTGGATAGATAAAGGTATCATGGCCCAATTCAATTAAAATACATATTAAACTTTATCAATTATTGTTGTTTTATAAGTAAACTTTATTAAAAATGAAAATTTTAGGATAAAATACTTAATTAAGTATATAATTGATAGGCAATTTGGGATGAAAAATGTTTAAGTTACCATTGACACGTTTAAGAAAAACAGGTCTTTTTGCACTTATTCTGCTGTTTTTATTGACGGGCTTAAACCAGTTCGACCATCCCGATTTCTATGTGGCTCTTGTTCCCCCTTACCTTCCTTTAAGCCATGAACTCGCTTATATCAGCGGATGGGTTCAGACTATTGGTGCGATAGGCCTTCTTTTTTCAAAGACCCGTCGCATTGCCGGATATGTTCTTATCCTCTTTCTTATCGCTATACTTCCAGCGAATATCCATATGGCCATACATCCTGAATACTCCAGCTGTAGCCCGATACTTGTCTACCTGCGCCTTCCTTTGCAGGTCATAATGATCCTCTGGGTCTATTGGGCTGCCTTACGTAAAAAAGCAATCGGTTACCGTATATAGAAGTTAACTCTTTTTCTCAGCCAAAATAGGTCTGAAAAATGCTTATCAGAGTATAATCATGAAAAAATATAACGATCTTTAAACAGGAATGCTTTGTGAAATCCATACTCTTTGTCTGTCTTGGCAATATCTGCCGCTCACCGCTTGCCCAGGGGATAGCCGAAAAAATCATCCATGAGAAAGGCCTTGATATCCGTGTAGATTCTGCGGGTACGGGTGACTGGCATATCGGTGAACCACCATGCGAGAACTCTATCAAGGTAGCCCAATTAAACAATGTTGACATCTCCCATCAACGAGGCAGACAGGTCAAGGTTGAAGACTTTGAAAACTATGACCTCATTGTCGGACTTGATCAGAGCAATATTGACAACCTCAAGAAGATCGGTGCGACCGATCCCATCAAGCTGGGCTACTTTGGCTATGAGAACGAAGATGTGCCCGATCCCTTCTTTTTTCCAGGCTTTGAAGGCTTCGATAAAGTATTTACTATGATAGAAGCCTGTGTCATTCAACTAATACATGAAAAGATCAATGAGAAATAACATGACCCTCATCCGACTACTTCTGCTCTGCCTCCTCTATACACTTTCCCTGCAGGCTAAACATCTTCACAAAGAAAAGGTCTATCAGGAACACTTTTGCAAGCAGTTGGGCGGGATAAGCGAATTCACCCTTAAAGACAGGACACGGGTAGATTGTCTTCTTGATAGTCATGCTATTGAAGTCGATTTCGCACAAAAATGGGCTGAAGGTATCGGCCAGTCTCTCTATTACGCATCCAAAACAGCACGAAAGGCTGCCGTCTTGTTGATTATCGAAGATGCGCAAGGCGATAAAAAATATCTTAAAAGGCTTGAAGATGTCTCGCTGCAACACAATATAGATATCTGGACGATTGACAATACCTTTACCATTCAAAAAAGATTTTAACATTAGATAATTTTGGAATAAAAATTGCTTTTATTCTTTACTATTACCGTAAAGGAGAGAGCATGTTAGGATTGTTACCTGAAAAACCAACAGGACAAAAAGGCCTATTATCAAATTTGTTAGGCCTAAAACCTGACCTTAAAGATGACAAATTCTCACTCTTATTAAAGTCTTTCTCCTTTGGAAAACCGGATGACAAAGGGATGGAACTTACAAAAGGACTATCCTCCCTATTACATGCAGATGCCAAAATAACTGAAAAAGAGACGGTAACGCCCTCTTTGTCTCAACTCTTTGAACTCGGCAGTACAGGTAATGAGGAAGAAGGTCTTATCCATTCCGATATCCTCAAAGCACTGCCTCTGAAAGACTTTAAACAAAACCTGCAGCAGCTTATCGGCGAAGCCAAAAGCTACTTGAAAGAACAGATATCACAAAAGGTCGATCTCAAAGAACTGCCAAAGACGCTTGGTGGTTTGATAAAACTTGCAGAAAAATCCGGAATCGATGTACGTGCCATCAGCTTCGAATCCCTTCCTGCTACAAAAATGAAAGAGGAGCTTTCGCAAGCATTGCGTCTTCCTCAGCAAGCTCAGGCATTTCAGACACAGCTTCCTCACTCTACCAGCCAACTTGTCAAACCTGTAATTGAAAACAAAACTGACAAAGACAATCCTTCTGCGAAACCACTGAATGTACTGCTGAATAGAGGAGGCGCAGCTGTTTCAACTGAAACAACAGCCGCTCTGATCACTGATGAAAAACCGAAGCAGACAAACTCACCGCTGTTTAATACAGCATTGAGTTCCCTATTACATGGCGAAAACAGTGAAGAGTCGCAAAGTCCTTTGGAAAGCGAGTCAAATCTTAAAGTCGATGGTGACAAAGGGAGTGAGAAAAACCAGGCAGTTCAGCTAAACAAAAATGATCAGTTAAGCCAAAAGATAACTGAAGCCAAACAGCTGGTACAGCATGTTGCACAGAGCATGAAAGAGATGGTCGAAAACTATAAACCGCCGTTCACACGCGTCAAGATGCAGCTCAACCCGCATAAGTTCGGAGAGATGGATGTTACCCTTGTCCAGCGTGGAAACAACGTCCATATCAATATCAATGCGAATACCACTGCTTTGACCACCATGATGCAGAACTCACATGAACTCAGAGCCCAGCTGAGTGCACAGGGATTAGGTGATGCCTCGATGAACTTCTCTTCACATCAACAGCAGCAGCATGACAAACACAAACAGGAACATGCACACCTCTCTTATGAAGAGTTTCAAGAGTTCGAAGAAGAAATCACAGAAGTGGCAACGGCACTAGAAGTCATTGTCCCACGATATATATAAAGTAAAGGACCTATCATGGCAGTTACAGACGCGACAACAGCAACATCAACAAACCTGATTGATGCACCTGCAGGTACAAACCCCAATGGTATTCTTGGAAAAGATGACTTTTTGAAACTTTTGCTTGTTGAACTTCAATATCAGGATCCGACTGAGCCGATGGATTCGGAAAAAATCCTTTCACAGACATCACAATTAGCCACTCTTGAATCAGCCGAGAACACCAACAAGTCACTGGAAGCACTGTCTGCTTCGCTTCTTGCAAGTTCACAGTTTAACTCAGTATCAGCCATAGGAAAGATTGCAGATACTGGCAGTAACGGTATGATTTATGAACAGGGACAGTCAACAAGCTTTGAGATATATTTCCCCGATGACATTGCTGCAGGAAACGTCGAAATAAAAGACAGCAACGGAAATCTTGTCAAGACCATTCCTATTGCTCCGAATCCGACCGGTGTCTACTCCTTTGACTGGAACGGTATCACCGATGCAGGAGCTGCTGCTGGTTCAGGTGTCTATTATATAGAGGCTTCATATGCCAACGCTTCAGGTGAGACCTTAAAAACACGTGCAGGTGCTTATCCTATTGAGTCCGTACGCTTTGAAGATGGGAAAAGCCTGCTTAAGCTAGGCTCATCTTATGTGCCATTCGACTCTATCGTTGAGATCTACCAATAAGGGATAAGTGATGTTACAGTCAATCTATGCAGGTGTTAGTAGTCTACAATCCTTTCAAACGGGTATTGACGTATTAGCCAATAATATCGCCAATGTGAATACCGTCGGCTTCAGGAGTTCATCGACCGAGTTCTCCAATCTCTTCGAAAAAAACATTTCTACCTCCGGAAATGCTATTACTTCCATGCAGTCGGGTCTTGGTGTACAGGTCAATGCGACCTCACTGGATCTTAAAAGCGGCGAATACTATAAAAGTGATAACGTGACCGACCTTGCTATCATCGGGGATGATGGATGGTTTGGCCTTACCGGGGGAGAAAACAATGAAGAGTATTTCACACGTGCCGGGAACTTTCGTTTTGACCCTTTTACCACCGGGACACAAACAGATATCCGTCTTGTAAACCCGGAAGGATATCTTGTTACGGGTACCCTGGCTAACAATACTAACGGAGGTGTTCTCAGCCCTGTCATTGAATATTTGGAACTTGAACTGGCTGATGTGAATGCACAAGATGCACTGGTATTCCCAAGTGAGATGACATTTCCCGTACAACCGACAACCCAAGCAGATTTTTTTGGCAACATTGGTATTGATAATCTCCCACAGACTGTCTCGGCGACTGTGATCAGCCCGCAAAACGAACGTAATAACTTACGTCTTTTATTCACACAAGCTGCAACGCAGCCCCCTGTCGGTATTCGCTGGGATGTGACAGCAACCACACAGACAGCGGACGGTTCGATTATTTATGATACACAAACCGGTGTCGTTGAATTTGATGGTACCGGAGGTCTGATCAGTTCGACCCTGGGTACGCTTGATAACAATGGTGCCCCTGTTATTCCAAACCTCGGAAGCGGTCTTAGCGGAATCATATCAAACAGCGGTCCCACAGTGACGACATCCGCTACAGTAGATGGCACGCTTTCTGGCCAACTTACCGATTACACAATCAATAGACACGGTGAGATCATCTCTAACTTTACTAACGGAAGACAGAGTGTTGTTGGAAAAGTTGCCATCTATCACTTTCAAAACGACCAGGGACTCGAGGCAGTCAGCGGCAACAGATTTCGTACTTCCGCCAATAGCGGATCACCTATTTTTTACGCCCAAGACAATGGTCAGCTGCTGACAGGAAACCTGGAAAACTCCAATGTGACATTGGACCGGGCTCTGACGGAACTCATCATCATGCAACGCTCATATGATGCAGCTTCAAAGACAATAACAACAGGTGACGAACTGCTAAAAAATGCACTCCAAATGGATGCATAGTTCTTCGCTTTTCCTCTTAAACTTTAAATAGATAGACTAAATAACTTTATATATTTTTATATCAAATAAATTGACTCCATATCTATAAGAGTTGGAACGTTCTTTGCTAGTAATCATTACTAATAAAAGGATTAATCATGCTAAAATCTTTATTCTCAGGTGTGGCAGGTCTGCAATCACACCAAATTGCCATGGATGTCGAATCAAATAACATCGCAAATGTGAATACTATTGGATTCAAATACTCTCGTGCCAATTTTTCTGATCTGCTTGCCCAAACCAATCAAATCGCTACAGCTCCACAGGGTAACTTGGGCGGTAAAAATGCCGTGCAAATAGGTCTGGGGGCAACAGTAGCATCGATTACAAGGATTCATACCCAAGGTTCTATTCAAAACTCAGACAAAAACACTGATATTGCTATTCAGGGGGATGGGTTTTATGTTGTCAGTCCTGATGGCGGTAACACCTATAAATATACACGTTCGGGTGACTTCAAGTTTGATGCGAATGGTAATTTTGTCGAAAACAATGGTTTTATCGCGCAAGGGTGGGTACGCGATGAGACGACAAACCTGGTGGATAATACAGCACCTATTCAAAACATCGTCATCCCGCCTGGACTGACGACACCGGCCAACGCAACTGAAAACATCACATTGAAAGCGAACCTTAACTCCGGTTCTCAAGTGACACAGTTTTCACCGACATATGCACTTGATGCTGTTGCCGGTGCCGGTGTTGGTGAAATACCAGAAGATATGGGAGTCCTTTTTGATTCAACAGGGCGTGCCTTTGACCTTCAAAATGGTCAAGGTATGTGGGTTGGATTCAGAGATGCCACATCTGCTGGTGCAGCCGTTGCCGCCGGTTCCATAACATTAAACGTGGGGGACTTCATCCTCAACGGTACAAGTATCACATTGGCCGCTACACCTGCCACCAATACCGCAACAGATAATGCCCTGGCGATTATCAATGCCATCAACAATGCCACTGCCAATACAGGTATAACTGCCGGACTCAATGCTCCTGCAACGGACCAGATCCTATTGACCAATAACAACAGAACAGGAACGACTGCAGCAACAAAAAATATCACCATTACAGGTGCTGCTGCCGGTACAGCAGGTTTTGTTGCCGGTGGTGCGGATGATGACGTCTCCGCGTATGAATACACTTATGATGCGGTCAACGGTGTTCCCGCTCTTCATACCTTTAGAACAACAGAGGACCTGCGTGAGGCACTGATGCTCGAAGCTACAGCTGTCTCAGCTACAGCCCTTGTCACAGTGGCGGCAGATGGAAAGTTTGAAGTAGACAACACTAGTACGGGTGTCGGTAGTGCTGCGATGAATATCAGCGTTACCGGACTTAGTACAGCAACGGTCAATGACAATAACTTCTTTGCACCCAACTTCCAAAGTATACAAGGAACATTGAATACGGGTGCAGGTCAAATCCGCCGTTCGCAGCCAATCAATGCGGCAACACACACCAGCAGTCTTGATGTCTTTGACTC
>JBFFSC010000093.1:0-7270 GCA_041572615.1 Sulfurimonadaceae bacterium | reverse complement strand
GGGATCTCTTCAAGACCAAGACCACGTAGATCGAGATAGGTCAACTTCTCCTCTTTCGTTCGTTCTATCCGTGCCAGCACTTCTTTGTTCATAGCTTCTCTTTTCTAAGACAGATATCGCTCTACAAGACTCTGCGATCAAGGACATAATCGACGATCATATGGATAAATACCGATATCCTTTGGTTGGCATCTACACTGTAATGCGCCAGCTCTCTATAGGTATCGATACGCTCTTCATACCAGGCCCGGGCCCGGGCTTCATCTTGCAATAAAGGACGTTTTTTGCGTTCCGTCTCACTAAGACGCTCAAGGATGACATCAAAATCCGCATCTATATTGATGATCAGTGACTTCTCCGGTATGATGCTGTAAATAGGCACACCCCCGCCGGTAGCAATGACCTGTCCCTTTTTTTTGGCAAGTTCATTGATACATCTCTGCTCGAGCTCACGAAAGTACTCTTCGCCCCTGTTGGCAAAGATCTCGTTGATCGTACTGTTTTGCTCTTTTTCGATCACGGTGTCAACATCGACAAAATCCTTGATTAGTTTGCGGGCCAAAGCTTTGCCCACACTTGTCTTGCCCGAGCCCATAAAGCCTATCAATACTATATTATCATATACCAATGTTTTACCCCTGACTTAAAAGAGTGATGTTTCGTAAGCGTGACTATACTGTAATACTCTTTATCTGCTATTAGTCATCAATACGTATATTTTACGTATGTATCATCAAATGATAAAAAGGAAGCTTTTATGAACGGATTAGATTCTTTTAATATGCCTAATTTGAAGATCGTCCTATATAATACGCCAAAAAACTTCAGGGATTCCAAATGGCTATAGACAATTCACTCTATGATTCGCTGCAACAAACCTACTTTACGATAAAAGAGTACCTTGATAATACTCAGCTTGGACGGGAACATTCGCCGCTGATACTTAAACAGGAGGAGTTAGGCGAGCTGCTTGAGAGCTTTGATGTCGAAGCGCTTGAAGAGCAGACAAAAGACATTCACGGACTCCACGACCAGCTCAATGCCATCAAAGCTATCTCCAGTGAGATCGTTGAAGAGCTTAACGATGTTTCTGATTCGACTGCCACGGTAGAAAAAACAGTGGGCTCTTTGGAAGCTATATTTGATAAGATCAAGAATATCGCCCTGTAATACGATGACACGCAATACCTGCATGGACGCTTTAGCATGATCGAACCCTATTACCTAGGTCTTTTGGCACAATTCATTCTTGCCATATCGATACTGCCGTACACTATAAGTATCTTTCGAGGCACCGTTAAACCCAACCGGGTCTCCTGGTTCATCTGGAGTGTTATCGGTTTTGCCTTTTGGCTGATTACCCCGGAGAGTGCCGACAGGGTCACTAAAATGCTTACCGTCATTTTCATGGTCAATCCGGCAATCATCTTTATATTGACGCTCTTCAAAGGCGAAAACATCAGACCTGATAAGCTTGAGCTGTTCTCTTTGCTGGTAGGTCTCTGTGCCATTGTTGTATGGTTTCTTTTTAGAAACAGTTCAGGTTTGTATCCGATAAGCATGGCCATTGCCGCTGACTTTTCAGCCCTCATCCCTACCCTGCGCTTTGTACTCGTTGCCCCTGATGAAGAGACTCCGCTGGCGTGGATCTGCTTTTTTCTGGGCTCTTTCATCGCCTTGTTTGGCATTGAAAACTACAGCCTTGAAAGTATTTTGCTGCCGACCTATATGACCATAGGTGCATTTTGTGTTGTCTTTCCTCTGGTACGCTACAGAATAAGAATGAAGATCCCTGTTAAGAACTGGATCATTTGATTGATAAAGAGAAGGACAACCTGATGATTATTGTCTCTTTTCTCGACTCTCATTCATAACAGATGTTGCACAAATGTTATAATGAAAAAAAGTTTACACATTTAAAGGAAGTTTTTATGAAACGTATCGTTATTAAAGTTGGTAGTAGCGTTTTGATCAATGGCGATGATATTGCAAGCGAGAGGATGTTAAACCTTGTCTCTTTTATTGTAGAGTTAAGAAAAAAATATGAAGTCATATTAGTTACCTCCGGAGCAGTCGCAGCCGGATATACAGCGGTACAACTCAATAAGCTGATCCCTACAAGTAAAAAAGTCCTGGCATCATTAGGTCAGCCGATCCTTATGAGTTCATACAAGAGTCTATTTGACATCTATGATGTCACGATCTCGCAGATACTGATGACTGAAGACGATTTCAACTCACAGCCTCATACGGAGATATTCCAGGAGATCATCGAACGGACATTCAACAATGACATCTTGGCCATTGTCAATGAAAATGATATATCGACAACACCCGAACAGCTTTTTGGAGACAATGATCAGCTTTCGGCTCATGTCACCTACTATGCGGGAGCAGATATGCTGATGATCCTCAGTGACATCGATGGTTATTATGACTCCAACCCGAAAGAAAATCCAAATGCCAAGATTCTAAAAGAAGTGACATCATTGAGCGAGGAAGAGTTAAACCAGGAGTTCACGCCTAACTCCAGGTTTGCATCGGGAGGTATCGTAACAAAACTCAAAGCGGCGCAATACATCATGGAGAACAACCTCGAGATGTTCTTATGTAATGGCTTTGACCTGACATCAGCCAGAAGTTTTCTGCTCGACGGCGTTCAGGAAAAAGGCACACTCTTTAGAAGTAAAAGATAAAGGTATTCATCTGAGACCTTCCGTTGTTTTTCAGTAGACTCCGGGAAACAGGCGATAAGGTGTACGCTTTGTATATTCTTTATACCCCTTCAGCTCCTCCTGAAGAGTTCTGTCTTCAAGTGAGGTTCGAACCACAGCAATGACTAACGCGATTACGGCGGGAATAATCGTCCACAAAGAGTCCAAAGCCATGATAATACCGGCAACAGCAAGAATGTTACCCGCATAACCCGGATGCCGTACGATTCGATAGGGACCACTGTCACAGACCGAGTGTCCCCTATCTGTCTGGATATAGACCGTACTGGAGAAAAAACGGTTCTCTATCAAGGCCCAGGAGGCAAAGGCATACCCAAGTGCAACAATAAAGAGACCTGATATATTCAAGGCTGTCGGAAACATGGGTGTCCACCCATAACGGTGATCAAGTCCGGCAACGATGACAAGTGGAAATGTGAAACTTATCGCCATCAAGGGTGAAAGTAGCTTATCCCAGGACTTCGCATGCAAGGTCTTCTCAGAGACAAAGCGTTCTACCAGGATGCCGGGGTGCCTCTTCTCTGCCAGCATCCGTGAAAGAATACCGGCAAGAAAGATCAATACAGAATAGACCCAAGCCTGCCACCATGCAAGGTCTCCCCCGCACATAAGCAGAACCATGGGAATCATAAGATAGACAAGGACCAGTCCAAACCACAGACGAAGGCCTGGGGACTGCTCAAGGTTTGACTCCATACGATTTGACGCCATCTTTTAAACTCCATAACTAGAACGTATCACCAATTATAAACAGATACTGCTTTTGAAAGTAAAAAATCAGGCAAGAATAATGGAAAAAAGAGCTATAACCTATTTAAATCTTGCACAAAATTATTAGATTCTTTTACTTTGCCTTGTTTGAACCAACTCCTATATAATACGTTTTAAAACTAATAGAGAATACCTGTAAGGAAGATATATGGACGTAAAAGACAAAACCTCTTCTACTGTAAAAACGCTCGATGATCTGGCAAATTTAGCAAACTATTCACTCATGGAAACGCTTAATGCTGACCCTGACGCCAGAGCAGACGGAGTAGACCACGCACCAAGGCAGGTCTTCAGCGGGCATTATGTCCCGGTAAACCCTACTCCAATCGATACGCCGCACTACATTGCTCATAGCAAGACCTTCTTTAAAGAGCTTGGCTTTGCCGACACTCTGGCAACATCGGATGATTTTATGCGTATGTTTTCGGGAGACACCACACAACTGCCTGAACCTTTACGCAGACAGGGTTGGGCTACGGGATATGCACTCTCTATATACGGGACGGAATATTATGATCAATGTCCTTTTCGTACGGGAAACGGCTACGGTGATGGCCGTGCCGTCTCTGTCTATGAGGGCGTGATCAACGGAAAGCGCTGGGAGATGCAGCTTAAAGGAGGAGGCAGAACGCCTTACTGTCGCGGTGCCGACGGTCGCGCTGTACTGCGTTCAAGCGTTCGTGAGTTTCTCGCACAGGAGCATATGTACGCACTTGGTGTTCCGACATCACGTTCATTGACACTGTACACCTCAAAAACTGAGAAGGTACGCAGGCCATGGTTTACACAAGGATCCTATTCCAAGGATCCCGAAGTAATGATAGAGGAGGACGTCGCCATCACTACACGTGTCGCTCCCTCCTTTCTGCGTGTGGGTCAACTCGAACTTTTCGGCCGCCGTGCCCGTAAAAACGAGCATCCAAAGGCGATGAAAGAACTTGAGCAGATCGTCTTGCATATCATTGATCGTGAATACGGCGAGGTGATCGATCAGAACCTGCCCCTGGCTCAAAAAGTGATCGTGCTGGCACAGGAGTTTCGCTCACGTCTGACCGCATTGGTGGCCGACTGGATCCGTGTAGGTTACTGCCAGGGCAACTTCAACAGTGACAATACAGCCCTGGGCGGGTTTACCCTTGATTACGGTCCTTTCGGATTCATCGATATGTTCGATCCGAGATATCAGCCATGGACGGGCGGCGGTGTGCATTTCTCATTTCTAAATCAGCCCGTAGCGGCAGAGCGCAACTTTCATATGTTCTGTACAGCCTTGCTTCCACTGCTTCACTCACACGAACAGGAACTGCAGCAGCTCGATGAGATAAGAAACAGCTTCTCCAGGGTGATGCAGGCACGCATGATAAAGATGTGGTCGCGTAAGCTTGGATTACAGACCTTTGATACGGAACTTTTCAACGAGCTCATCGTACTGATGATAGAGACCTCTGTCGATTACACCATCTTCTTCCGTGAACTCTCAAATATACCGGAGGATGTCGAGCCCCTTGTCAAAAGCTTTTACGGTGATGCCATCTATGATGAGAAACTCCGGGAGAGATGGGTGCAATGGTTAAAAAAATGGAGATCGCTTGTCAATGCAGGGACACCTGAGTCTAATGAGGCGCTCTCACAGCAGATGAAACAGGCCAACCCGAAATACACCTTAAGAGAGTGGTTTCTGGTACCTGCCTATAAGGCTGCTGAACAAGGTAACTATTCGCTGATACATGAGCTGCAGGAAGTGATGACATCTCCTTACGATGAACAGTCCAAAGAGATAGAGGAGAAATACTACAGAGAGAAGCCAACTGAGTTCTTTGACAAAGCGGGAATATCTCACGTAAGCTGCTCGTCGTAATATTAAGGTCAGGCTTTTTTAATCAGTTCTCTTGCTGCCCACTGCGCGAATTCAGTTCGCGTACAGCTATCACTTTGTCCGTAGCCGAACCCTTCTGCACAACGGTATATGATCAGATCACTTTTAGGGTTCGGGTTTGGCGCTTCATCAATCACTTGACGCACCGACCACTCCTTACCATGCTTTCCATTGGTGTAATAGTGCCCCAGCTTAATCTGATCGGCACGAAGCTTATCATCTTCCGCATGTTGCAAGGTGAGTGTAAAGAGACGCTTCAGGTCTTCTATGGTGATATCAACGACCAGATCCATATCTTTAATCGCCTGCTCGATATGTTTACTATGCAAAGAGTCACTTACCGCGTCTTTTCGGTTCATCTCCTTCTCTACGAAACGCATCATACTGATAGGATAACGCCGCCAGTCAAAGAGACTGTTAAAAACAATGGCGATGACAAACATACTCATGACATTGATAAATATCGGCGAGAAAACATACATAAACCCTAGATCATGAATCACAGGGCCTCCTACAACAGCGACAAGTGCTGTAGCCCCTCCGGGAGGATGGATACTGTTAAGAAGATGCATCGCTCCAACAGACAGACCTACCGCAAGCCCTGCTGCGATAAAGAGATTAGGCACAAGCATATAAGAAGCCACTCCGATAAACGCAGACACAAGATTTCCCATAAAAAGGGCCCAAGGCTGAGACAAGGCACCATGAGGAATAGCAAAGAGTAGAACAGCAGCTGCTCCCATAGACGGAATCAGGAACACTGCCCCTTCTAGCCCAATGAGCGAATAGCTAATAAAAAAAGTGATTGAAATACCTAAAACTGCACCTACTGTAGCGACAATTTTTTCACTATTACTCGTTCGGGAACGCTCAATACAAAAGAAACGTTTGAAACTCAAATAGATATTTTTCATTCTTCATCCTAGCATAGAAAAGAGACCTGGACCTTGACTTTTATCAATCAGTCAAAATCCTTCAGGACTGTATATCACTATTTATTTATACAAACAACTGTAGTGTTCGGGGAAAGGAGACTGGCCTTTTTAAAATTCAATCTCTACCTGTTTTGATTTTTCTATGTACAGAAGGACGTTGGTAAAAGCGTATTGGTCCATCTCATCGATACCGGCATGTTCGTAATCCATAAGATAGTCAAATCCATCCAGCTCAATACCTTGAAGCTTTTTCAGATGAATGGCATAGATCAACAGGTCCGCAAGATCACTTACCGGGATTATCTCTCTGAAACTTTTACCATACTCGTCTATATACTCTTCAACAATATCCTCATTGGACATCAGAAGTATCCACAGTATAAGCTTGTCTATATTCTCAGGGGCATTGACTCTGTCTAAAAAACTTTCATATACTTCTTGGTTTTGGGCTATCTCTTCAAGTTGTTCATCGACTTGAGTTTTTAAAAACTCAACTCTTTCGGTCGTAAGCTTCTCAGTTTTATAAGCGTCTAATACTTTATCTGCGATTTGAAAGGTATGCATGTTTTCTCTTTTAAATTGAATGTGTAATTATGGCAGGCTCTTGTAAAAAACTCCATTAAGAGATCTTTTCCACCAGGTCATTATCCGTAGGATAGCCGGCTACTTCATAACCATCCTCATCAAAAAAATGCTTCTTTCCGCTCTCCATACTGACGCAGACCAGGGGATATTCCTCATCGTCACGAATCTCTTTGATGATAAACCGCTTGCCCATGCGGGTCTTCCACCGCTGTCCTGCTTTGAACTCTATAAATTCGTATTCCACTGTGTCGACTCTTTAGTCGTCGTTATGCAGTTGTCCCGTAAACTCAAAGCCAAACTTCATCTTGTTGGCGATCTCCTCTTCAACCCCTTCGATCTGCTCTTCCGTTCGGCTCTCGAGCTGATCG
>JBFFSC010000092.1:0-7293 GCA_041572615.1 Sulfurimonadaceae bacterium | reverse complement strand
GTTCGAATCCTCTAGGGCGTACCACTTTGATATTGTTAACAGTGTTTTATAGACGCGGATGTGGTGAAATTGGTATACACGCTAGACTTAGGATCTAGTGCCGCAAGGTGTGGAGGTTCAAGTCCTCTCATCCGCACCATTCTTATAAAGCACTTCTAACAATATCAAACCTTTCTAAAACACGCGGATGTGGTGAAATTGGTATACACGCTAGACTTAGGATCTAGTGCCGCAAGGTGTGGAGGTTCAAGTCCTCTCATCCGCACCATTTAATCATTCAATAATAAAATCCCCAAAAAAACAGACATTTAAAAAGTTTAGAAAAGCAAAAATTTCTGATCTCTAAACACAAAGGAAAAATCTATGGCATATCTTAATTTAACAGCACAAAACTTCAATGAAACCCTTGATAACAACGAAATCGTCATTATCGATTTTTGGGCTGAATGGTGTGGGCCGTGTAGACAGTTTGCCCCTATCTTTGAAAAGGTAGCAGAAAACAACCCCGATATTACCTTCGCTAAGGTCAATACTGAAGAGCAGCAAGCACTGGCAGCACAGTATGGTATCCGTTCTATCCCATCGTTAATGGTCAGCAGAGATGGTATCATCCTACTTAATCAAGCCGGTATGCTGCCTGAAGAGGCTTTTGATAAGCTTATTAACCATGTCAAGGGTCTTGATATGGATCAGATCCGCGAAGAGATCGCCAAAGAAGAAGAGGATAACTAGTATATTGATACCTGGAAGTGACCCTCACTTCTGGTACTGTGAATAACCTTGAGAGAGAGTCTTGTTAAGAAAGATATTATTCGACAGGCTCTTCTGGCGTGTTCGGGTTTTTTGTGACCGCTTTACGGACATCCTCATTCTCATCCTCACGCAAGATATCCAATATCTCTAACGGGGTGTTTGGGTTTACCGCGACCGATGACCTTGTATTTTCATCCTCACTCTCGCTCAATTTGATCAAAAGTCCAACCGGAGTGTTCGGATTCCCGCCTATCCAGTATGACATGTCACTGTCCTTGCTCAATTCAAGCAGAACCTCAACCGGAGTGTTCAGATGCTCAGCGACAAATTGTTTGACCAGCGGTGTCTCGTCTTCACTTAATCTTGCCAAGGTCTCTGGCGATGTATTCATGTGTGCTGCAACACGCACACGGATGAATGGGTTCTCATCAGTACTCAACTGATCAAGTACCTCGGCAGATGTGTTTTCATCCTGCACCAAGGCCAATGCGTCTGTGTTTATCATATTATTTACCCTTTATAATTTTTAATCTGTTTGACTGATTAATCCATTGGGCGAATTGTAGCCTGTCCTCTCTTAAATGTTAAAGCGTTAAAACTCCTTTGGACGAAGCACTAAAGTATATTTCAATATGCACAGTTTAGCCCGACAGGACTCTTCATGCTTTTTTTTCACTTTTAAGTGAACTTACATTATTATGACACGATCAATTCTGAAGGAAAAGTGTTATGGACCAAGCTATTGAAATACGTTTCAAAGTAACACCCTCACAAAAAGAGACCATAGAGCTCAGATCGGCTGAGAACGGCTTTGACGATCTCTATACTTATATAAAAGTCGTCGCCCTCAAGACCCAGGCTTTCAAGCTCACCTCGGCAGGAACATCAAACCAGGAGCCGACAATAGAGCTTAGTTTCAAAGTGACTCCTTCACAAAAGACACGACTCGATGAGAACATGAAGGAGAGTGAATGCGAGGATATGCCAACCTTTCTGCGCTATGTCGCTTTGCATGCCGTAGTGAGTGCCGTCGTAGAAGTTCGCTCGACCGGCGGTCTTGACGATATGTTAAAACGTATTGCCGACAGTCGTAAGTCGTAACATTAAAACAGTTTGTCATATTAGGCTTTAAATAGTTTTATATATATCAGCCTTCCCTGACATCAACAGTAAGTATAAACTTTTATAGCTATAATATTTTTTTCAAACCTTATTTTATGGAGATTCAATGCTGATCCAAGAGCAAGAAGTACAACAAGTAGCCAATGCAATGATGAACATGCTGCATGAAGACGAACTGGAAGTCATTAATAACTTTTATGATGCGGTCAAAGCCAAAGACGTCGAAAAAGTCGATGAGCTTTTCCCCGGCTTTTTAGCTGAAATAGAGACGCACTTCAAAACAGAAGAAGATATGATGGAGCAGAGCTCTTATGCCGATGAACAGATGCATAAAAGCGACCATGATGTCATCAGAAAAAAACTGGAAAAATTTCATAAACGCTGGGAAGTGCTTAAGGGACCAAAAGAGCTTCTGGGCTTTTTAGAAAAAGACTTTAAAAAGTGGTACACACAACATATCTCCAAATGGGATGCACAGACTGCTCCGCATATCGGATAATCAGTACCACTATCAGCACACTTTGGTGTGCCACTCCCTAAATCTTTGGTGAAGCTGGGCTATCCAACACCTCATCCTCTTTACAGACTCTTCAAACGACTTTCATCTTTCTAAAATATTTTTTAATCGCGACATTTGATATTTCATTATTAAGATAGAAAGGTTACAATTCCCTCATACAAAGCACCTTACATTTGTGCAGTTAAATATATTTAATATTATCAAGAGAAAAATATGACAGAAACAGAAGCCCGCGTCAAAGCAGAGATCGAAAAGAGTGACAAATCCTTTGGTCATGATGACGAGCAGGAGAATACACTCGCCATTGAGGCTCAAAACAACATAGCATTTGCGAAGACACTCAAAGAAGAACTCTCCAAAGAACTCTTTGGACAAGATCAGGCGATCAATGTGGTTGCCAACAGTATGAAAAGCTTCGCCAGTGATAAAAAAGGCCCAAAAGCCACCTATCTTTTCTTAGGCTCACCTGCTACAGGTAAGACATTCCTTGCCGAATTGATGACCAAGCATCTGCCAAAATACAAGATCATGAAATTTGACATGACGCAGTACCACCAGCAAAATGGTGGAGAGCTCTACGGGTATCCGGCAGGCTGGAAAGGTTACGGTGTCGGCCAGCTTACAGGATTTGTACATAGAAATCCCAAGGCTGTCATCGTACTTGATGCCTTTGAGAAATGTGACAACATCATCCAAAGCAACCTGCTCTCTATCTTTGAGGGTGGGAAGATGCGCGATTATTGTGGTTGGGACAAGATCACTGATGAACCGTGTAATGAAGACCCTGATATCATCTATAATGATGAGAATGCGAACTACGTCGTCGATTTTACCGAAGCCATCTTTATCATCACGACGAGTGTAGGTAGGGAACTCTATCTTGACTACCGGTTTAAAGACCTTGTCAAAAAGGACTACATCCAAGCCGAATCGATGATCCTCGATGCTATCAAGCGCGAAAAGAAGCGTGAGAGCAGAAGCGGTGGTATCCAGGAAGCGATCGTTCCGGAGCTTGTCTCAAGGTTTTCCAAGGCAAATATCGTTCTGTTCAACAAGCTTGACTATGATGCCTTCGAGAAGATCTCAGAGAAGGTCTTCCTGGCCTATAAAGATGAGTTTAAATCACAATACAACATCGAATTCATCGTATCTAAAAACTTTAATGACTTTATGACTTTGCAGATACTCAACTTTGCACCGGAACTCGATGCACGACGCCTCAAAGACAAGGTCAGCACCCTCTTCTTCAACAGAATAACCGAATTTATCCAGGGCTCGGACAAACCAATCACCAGTTTCAAACAGATCAAAGTCTCCGTTTCCAAGGCGTGCATGGACTTCATCAAAGATAGAGTCAAACCTTTGATAGAAGAAGAGATGCTTGTACGCGAACTCTTCAGAAAGAATACGACGCTGGAGATGGATGACAAGTTCACCGAAAAAGACGGCGTCATCACCTATAAGATCAACAGCTGTAAGTTCAGACAGGTCATCAGGATCAAAGACTTCAGTGAAGATGGTCTTGTCTTTGACATCCCCAAGGTCTCTTTCGATGACATCGCCGGCCATCACAAGGCGAAACAGCGACTGGGCGAAGTAATCAACTTCTTCAAAGAGCCCAAACTCCTGGACAACTTTGATATCGAACCGCCAAAAGGGATGCTTCTCTACGGCCCTCCGGGTACTGGTAAAACCATGCTTGCGAAAGCTTTTGCAAAAGAGGCCGAACTTCCATTTATCTCTGTTACAGGTCTGGAACTGCTGCAACCTGAAAAGACCAAGCAGATCTTTTCAAAAGCCAAAGAGTACGCCCCGGCCATTATCTTTATCGATGAGATAGATACGATCGGTAAACGCGGTGCGGGTAACGGCAAAGAGGTGCCTATTAACAAACTTCTCTCCGAGATGGACGGTTTTGCGGGTAAAAAGGGCGAGAATGTCTTTGTTATCGCCGCGACAAACTACAAAGAGAACATCGACAGTGCTATCATCAGACCGGGAAGGATCGAGATCCATATCGAGATCAACAACCTCGACAAAGATGCCAGGACTTACTTCCTGGACAGGACGATCAAACACAAGCCGACCAGCGGCAAGTTCGATATGAACAAACTGCTGATGTACACCACAGGCCTGACCGGTGCACAGCTTGAGCTTTTAGGTAAAGAAGCCGCATACCACTGTCTTCGCAACGGTCTGCCTGCGATCACGCAGGAGATCTTGATTGATCAGATCAACAAGATCAAATACGGTGAACAGCAGTCCTATCTATCACCTGAGCAGATGTTTGAAGAGACAGCCGTCTACGAAGCGGGGCGTGCCGTTATCTCCAAAGCCTTGATGCCGCATGTCCATATAGAACATATCAGCCTGACACCAAAGGCCAATAATGAGCACTTTGTCTCACAGAACTACAATGACGTGCAAGACAATATGACCGTCAAGGACTTCAAAGACAAGATCTGTGTGTCCCTCGCCGGAAGGACTGCCCAGATAAAACAGTTCGGTGATATCGATGGAATGGACACAGGTGCTTCGAATGACCTGCAACAGGCGACACGTGATGCTTACACGGCAATAGCACACTACGGGATGGATAAAGAGGTTGGATATATCAATATCAACGGTGTCATGGATGCCAAGGAGAATACCTTCAGTAATCGTGACACACGCCACTACCATAAAAAAATCGATACAGCACTTGAACGTTGGATGCTTGAAGGTGAAGAAAATACGACAGCTCTGGTCGATGAACACTGGAAGACAATATTGAAGCTGTCAAAACTGCTTCTTGAGAAAGAGATTATTTATGAAGATGAACTGGACAAGGTCCTGGAAGGTTGACACTCAAAAATGAGTGCTCTTCTCTGTATTGTCTGATCCGAGAAGGTCTAGACCTCTTCAACCAGACAACACAGAGAGTAACCCTCTTTTTTTGCCATTTCCTCTACGATTGCCGCTTTGGTTTCTGCAACGTCTAACATATAGCCGCCGCAAAAGCCTTCGCCATTGGTCACGATCTCATGCGCAATGGCTTCAGCATCTTCTTGGTTTTTATGAAAAATGCACATAAGCGTTTTCACACAAAACTCCCAAGGCACGTACTTGTCGTTAAGAATAGAGACGAAGTACATTTTGGGCTTGTCGAATTGCATGTCCAAATATGGCTTAATTGTTATTGGCATCTTTCACCTGTATAATTTCAAGATATTGAATAGATTACAAATTATAAACTAAAAAAGCTGTATAGGACTTAATTTTATAGGTTACATTCGTGCATCAATGATCGGAAGAGGTCATTTCACTGTGCTACTTCTCATATGCCAACATTAAAGAAGGAACAGATAAGAACGTTTAGACAGCCTGCCACTTACCATTTTAATCTGTCTCTATAGCCCGGTTTGTTGTAAATCCTGCTATAATTTCATCTCTAAAATAATTATCATTTGCCTTGATTATACTTTTTCAATGAGATGATCTTTACACGAAGGATGAAGAATAGAACTGCACGAGAACATTACGAGAGAAAACCTGAGGGTTTTGATGACTTCGTTCTATGAAAAAGCTATTCATGATGATGAGCTGGCTCATTTTTTCAGAGATGAGATCGGAGATGATCTAAGCGATGAGGAGTGGATTGAACATATCGAGCTTCTTGCAGATTTCTGGCTTGCGAAGATGCTTGGTGAAGACACCTATTACGGGAACTTTGTAGGTGCTCATGTCAAGATGCCCCATATCAAGAGAGAGAGCTATGCGCGATGGCTTGAACTTTTTTCGCAAACCGCGGATGAAGTCTATATGCCTGAGACAGCCGAACGCTTTAAGAAAAAAGCCATTGAGTTGGTCAAAGAGTTCTTTACCAGTACAAAAAAGATCTGATACAACAGATGCTTTCATCTGTATGTTGTATAAAGGGAATAAATGAGTAGTGATAAAAAATGGAATGTGCTTTTTATCAAAGATGAAAAATCGATGTTTGATTCAGAGACAAAAGCCTTCGAACAATACTTTATAAAAACAGACAAGTCACTTGGAAGAGAAGCGTCTCTAAAACTCTTTGATGATCATGCCTATGATATCGTCATTTGTGATTTAAGCGTCGGGCCTGAAGAGATAGCCTTTATGAAACAGCTTAAAGACAAGAAGGCCGATCAGTGTATCTTTGTCTTGGTCGACGAGAAAGACACGGACAAGGTCTATGGATTTGCCGACATGGGTATTCATGCGTTTATCCTGACGCCGGAGCAATTTGACCAGGCCCTGGAAGCAATCTCACAGTTCGACCCTTACGAAGAGCAGTAATATACAAACTAATAATTTCATACACAAAGGAAAATAATGGAAGAGATCAATGCACTATTGGAAAAGTACAATCACTTTAAATATGAACAGATTCGTTCTGTAAAATGGACGACAGAGACTTCAATACTACTGACCCTTGTCATACAGGATGATGATGGTGAAGACCTTGAGAGTATAAACATAGAGTTCAGCGATATCAAAGAGTCTCGGTTATTAGATAACAGTGTACTTCCTCTCATGGATATGACAAGCGGTATCACTATTATCGAAGAGCATGGCTTATTCGGATTTGCACTGGGAAGCGGAAGTGCTATGCTGCATGTCCACAATGCCCCATTGTATATTGTTTCCTCAAACATTCAAGTCAAGAAATAACACCTCAAATAGACGTGAAGGAATCATAATATTTTGACTCCGGCGTACCCATGCCGGATAATCAGGTATCGCTAAGGTCCTGTTTATTTATTATTTTATTTGCCTAGTTCAAAAGAATAATATGAGTACAAATAAATTATGCTATCATCCGCAAAAATTTGTATCGTTTTAACAAAGGAAGAGATATGGCAAACGGAAAAGTATTATCACTGTATATG
>JBFFSC010000091.1:0-7379 GCA_041572615.1 Sulfurimonadaceae bacterium | reverse complement strand
TTACGCAACAGGTTTTATCGGTTATTTCTATATTCTTACCTTTATCATCGGTTTTGGCGCGATCGTCATGGTCTTTCAAAACCCTGCCTACCTTGACCTGGCAAAACAGTCCGTCGAAGGCGGATCACCTATTCTGGGCGGTAACAATATGGCAGCGATTCACCTTTCGCATGCCGTAGGCGGTGATTTCTTCCTGGGATTTATCTCGGCAGTAGCTTTTGCAACAATATTAGCCGTTGTCTCGGGGCTTACATTAGCCGGTGCTTCGGCCATCTCTCATGACCTTTATGCTTCGGTCATCAAGAAAGGCCAAGCCGACGGTATGGCAGAGATGAAGGTCTCCAAAATAGCAACGGTTGCTCTGGGTATTATTGCCATTATCATGGGAATCGCCTTTGAGAAACAAAACATCGCTTTCGTTGTCGGTCTTGCATTTGCTATTGCGGCATCAGCAAACTTTCCGATCCTTTTCCTTTCAATGTATTGGAAAAGACTCACCACACGCGGTGCTGTTATCGGAGGATCCTTAGGGTTGGCGACGGCAGTCCTCCTCGTTATCCTCGGCCCAATCGTCTGGGTACAGATTCTAGGTAATGAAGAAGCTGTATTCCCATACAAATATCCGGCACTCTTCTCCGTAGCTGTCTCATTTATCGGGATCTGGCTCTTCTCTATCACCGATAAAAGTGACACGGCCGCTGCGGAGATCGAAGCCTATGAAGCACAGTTTATCCGTTCACAAACAGGTATCGGTGCCGAGGGCGCGGTAGAACACTAGAATCGTCCGGTGTGATATCATATATGGAAAAGGGAGAACAAGATGAGTATTTATGATCAACAGCAACTGCTTGCTTCTGTTCATCCCTTTGACGTGTTAGACGATGCTGTCATCGCAAAACTCAGTGCACAGATGGATATCGCCTATTATCCTAAAGAGACCGTACTGATCTCTTCGAGTATCGGGAGTGAACACCTCTACATCATCATCAAAGGTTCTGTCAATGAATTTATTGATGATGAACTTCATAATGTCTATGATGAAGGTGACAGTTTTGATGCCAATGCCCTGATCTACTCCACTGTAAAATCCAAGTTTGTCGTTCAAGAAGATCTCATCTGTTACCTGCTGCCAAAAGAGACTTTCTTAAACCTCATACAAGACCACGAACAGTTTCAAAACTTCTTTATGAAAGACTTTATTGAAAAACACCAATCCCTGAAAGAACATCAACATCAAAACGACTTGACTTCGTTTATGATGACACGTGTGTGTAATATCTTTCTGCACCCTGCCTGTATTGTCGATGAGACAGAGTCCATCTCCGGTGCTCTACACAAGATGGAAGCCATGGAAGCAACAGCGATCATCGTCCAAAACAAACAGGAGTTCGGCATTATCACCGATGCAGACCTGCGCAAAAACGTTCTTATCGCACAGACGCCATTGACTGCACCTGCAAGAGAGATAGCAAGTTTTCCTCTTGTCTGTATCGATACAAACGAATTTCTCTTCAATGCACTGCTGATGTTTATCAAATATGGGATCAAACGTCTTGCCGTGATAGAAGAGGGAAATATTATCGGTGTACTTGAGCAGCTCGACCTTTTAAGCCACTTTGCCAACCATTCCCACCTTATCGCGGTGCAGGTTGACAAGGCCAAAAACATCGAAGAACTGGCCAAGATACAGAAAAATCAGCTCTATCTGGTCGAGTCCCTTCATTCCAAGGGAGTCAAAGTCCGCTATATCTCCAAACTTGTCAGTGAGCTCAATGCAAAGATATACGCGAAGGTGTATGAATTCAGTGTGCCTAAGGAATTACGTGATCGGGCAGCCTTGATTGTCATGGGTTCAGAAGGACGGCAGGAACAGATCTTACATACCGACCAGGACAATGCCCTGATCATTGAAGACACAATCGATTCGAACATCTTCAAACCCTATATGCAGAGCTTCAGTGATGCCATGGTCTCCCTTGGTTTTCCTCCATGTCCGGGAAAGATCATGGTCAACAATCCGCATTGGTGTCAAAATTCCTCTGTCTATAAACAAAGAATCGACAGATGGATGGACACACTTTCGGATGAGAAGCTTCAGGAGCTTTCGATCTTTTCAGATGCTCAATTCATCGCCGGTAACGCCCAACTTTTACACCCCCTTTTGGAATATCTTCACAGACGTTTTGTGGGAAGAGACGATGCCCTTGCACACATTGCGAAAACAGCGCTCAGTTTTGAGACACCGCTGAGTTTATTTTCCGGTTTTATTCTGGAGCAACAATCACATAAGAATGAGATCGACCTGAAAAAGGGAGGTATATTTGCGATTGTTCATGGCATTCGGACACTTGCCCTGGAAAACAATATTGTGCAGACAAACACGACTTTACGCATCAAAGCACTCAACAATAAAGGGGTGTTTGACAAAAAGTTTGCAACAGAACTTATCGAGGCCTTCGACACCCTCCTTGCAATTCGTCTAAAGTCCATGCTTCAACACCCGAACAGCTTTGAGGACGCGAACTTTATCGACCCCGCCAAACTGCAAAAGATCGAGCGAGATCTCCTAAAAGACAGTTTTAAAGTAGTCAATACCTTTAAAAAGTTTTTGACCTATCACTTTCATCTTAACGTGGTGATGTAGATGTTTTCAGCGCTTCAAAAACAGTTCAACCGTTCACGTCTTAAAGATGAGCACTATGCTTTTTTGTTTGATACGCATACTGATGAAGAGATGGTCGTCTTTGACACCGAGACCACGGGTCTGAACCCCAAACAGGACGAGATTCTCTCTATCGGTGCTGTAATCATCAAAGGAGACACCATCCTTACCTCGAAAACCTTTGAGGTCTTTTTAAAGCCTTCGAAAAAGATCTCTGAAAAGAGTATTACGATTCATGCCATCCGTCCTTGTGATCTGGAAAATGCTCAAAAGCCCCATGATGCCATTGACGCTTTCTTGCATTTCATCGGATCGCGAACACTTATCGGCTACTACCTGGAGTTTGATGTTGCCATGATCAACAGATATATCAGACCATGGCTGGGTATCACACTGCCTAATAAACAGATAGAGGTTTCTGCACTCTATTTTGATAAAAAAATTAATCGAATACCTCAAGGAAATATAGATTTACGCTTTGATACAATCATGCGAAATTTAGACATTCCCAATATGGGACAACACAATGCTGTCAATGATGCCATCATGACGGCGATGATGTATCTTAAATTAAAAAAAAGAGTCACGTGATTTTTGGACAAGCGATTATCGTCCTTTGTCCAAAAATCACGTTAAATCAATTCAAGGAAATATAAAATGAGTGAATCAGCAACTAAACCGGTATTTCAACCTAATGCGGAGTTTGCGAAGAATGCACGTATCAAAAGCATGGATGAATATTATGCTTTGGTGAAAAAAGCAGAAGATGACTATGAGGGCTTCTGGGGTGATTACGCCAAAGAGAAGATCGATTGGATAAAACCTTTCAGCAATGTCCTTGACGAATCCAACATGCCCTTTGCACAATGGTTCGAGGGAGGTACCTTGAATGTTTCCCAGCAGTGTATCGACAGACACCTGGAAACACGAAAGAACAAAGCTGCCATCGTCTTCGAAGGTGACAGGGGTGATGTACAGACGATTACCTACCTTGACCTGTATCACAATGTCAACAAGTTTGCCAACCTTCTTAAAGAGGACTTCGGTGTCAAAAAAGGTGACCGTGTCGTTATCTATATGCCAATGATCCCCGAAGCTGCTTACGCCATGTTGGCATGTGCACGACTCGGAGCGATCCACTCTATCGTCTTTGGAGGGTTCTCTGCGGAAGCACTACGCGACAGGATCGAAGATGCCCAGGCAAAAGTCGTCATCACCGCTGACGGTGCCTTCAGAAAGACCAAGCCATATATGCTCAAACCTGTTGTCGACACGGCACTTGAAGGCGACACTCCGGTTGAGAAGGTCCTCGTAGTCGAGAGAAACAATGAGGACGTCAACTGGATAGCGGGACGAGACTACTCCTACAATGAACTGATCCAGGACAAATCAAGCGAATGTGTGGCAGAAGAGATGCAGAGCGAGGACCCTCTTTTCCTCTTGTATACATCAGGTTCGACAGGTAAACCCAAGGGGGTCCAGCACAATTCGGCTGGCTATATCCTCTGGGCACAGATGACCATGGAATGGGTCTTTGACGTCAAAGAGAACGACACTTTCTGGTGTACGGCCGATGTCGGCTGGATCACAGGCCATACCTACATCGTCTACGGTCCGCTTGCCATGGGCGCGACGACGGTTATGTTCGAAGGTGTCATCACTTTCCCTGATGCCGGTCGTCCATGGAAAATGGTCCAGGAACACAGCATCAACCAATTCTACACTGCACCGACAGCGATCCGTGTCCTTCACAAGACAGGTGAACATGAGCCTGCCAACTATGACATCTCAAGTCTTAAAGTCCTCGGTACCGTTGGTGAGCCTATTGATCCGCCGGCGTGGAAATGGTACTACGAAGAGGTTGGTGCCTCAAAATGTGCTATCGTTGACACCTACTGGCAGACAGAGACAGGCGGTCATATCGTCTCTCCGCTTCCGGGTGCCACTCCGATCAAGCCGGCATGTGCGACACTTCCTCTGCCAGGGATCATGGGAGAGATTCTTGATCCTGAGACAGGAGAGAAGGTCGCAAAAGGCGAAAGCGGTTACATGTGTGTGACACGCCCATGGCCGTCTATGATCAGAGGTGTCTGGGGAGACCCTGAACGCTTCAAGAAGTCCTACTTCGGCGATGTAAAAAAAGACGGAAAACCGGTCTATTTCACCGGTGACGGTGCGAACTACGATGAAGATGGCTATATCACGATCACAGGCCGTACGGATGATGTCATCAATGTATCGGGACACAGGATGGGTACAGCCGAAGTCGAAGCCGCTATCAAAAAACATGACAATGTCGCCGAAGTCGCTGTTGTCGGAAAACCACACGATATCAAAGGTGAAGGGATCTTTGCCTACATCGTATTGAAGTCTGACAAAGGTGTTGCCGATGAGATCGAAGAGGTTAAAGCGATCAACAATGTCATCAAAAAAGAGATCGGAAACATCGCTGTGTGTGATGACATCGTCTTCGCACCCGGACTTCCGAAAACACGCTCAGGAAAGATCATGAGACGAATACTTCGTTCGATCGCCAAGGGAGAGAAGATCACTCAGGACATCTCGACACTGGAAGACCCGACAGTAGTCGCACAGATCGAAATTATGGTCAACGCCTGAGAGAAGAGAGAACATTCTCTTCTGTCACACCTTCTTTCCCTTTAATTATGACTTAACTATCTCTTCTATTAACATCATTTAATTGACACAGCCCCCTGCACAATGGATTAGAATATCTTATATATCACAAGAAAGGACACATCATGGGACTATCTCTAATAGTAGGGCTTGGGATGGCTTTTATTCTGGGCTTGGTTATCGGTATCATCGTTGATGTTGATAGTTTTTCAGCTGATGTGTTTTCAAAAATGGGAACGTTTAAGGATCCGCACAGAGCGGTGTAGTTTCAACTTTCCAAGTCAACTTCAGCTGATTACTAAAACAGCATAAAAGAAGGGAGTGAGTAAATACTTACTCTTCTTCTATACTTCACCTTCTATTTTACCCTACTTACCAGAATACCCCCGAGAACGATCAAGCCTATTCCTGAAAAGGTAAGCAGATCCGGGAAAGCATCGCCCAGCATCCAGCCAAAACCTATGGCAAAAGGGATATTGGTATAAGAAATAACACCGATGATGCTGGCTTTTGAAAAGCTGTAGGCCTTTGTCAACAGCCATTGAGAAAGCGTGGATATCAGTGACATGAATCCGATCAGCAGCCAGACATGCAGACCATGATCCAGACTAAACGGCATAAACAGAAAGCGCAGATACTCCGGAGGATCTATCCAGGGAGCCAGAATAAACAGCAGTAATGGAAAGAGTGTCCCTGCACCCATGAAAGAGAGCATGATGACACGGGTATCATAGATATCCTTGATCTTCTTTATCGTTGCATAGGCAGCCGCGGCAAAAAAACCGCCGAGTATCCCTAAAAAGTGCTCGTAGGAGATGGTAAGGCCAAAGGGTTTCGTAATGAAGACGACCCCTAAAAAACCGATAAGCAATGCAAAGATAGCCCGTTTGCTCAGATGTTCATGCAGAAGATAGTACGCCAGTACAGAGACAAAGAGCGGAGAAGTCTTGTTCAGGGTAATCGCTTCTCCCAGAGGGATCGTCGTGATCGTATAGAAAAAGAGTATCATCGCAGAAAAACCGAAGAACCCCCGCATAAAGAGCAGGTGAAATCTCCCACCGGTCAATGTGGGCGCAGTATGTTTTAGTGTGTACAGGACAAGCAGTGCCCCGATAAGATTTCTGAAGAAAACGATTTCAAGCGCACTGAGGTCCTCAGCAAGCACCTTCGCAACAGCTCCGTTAAGAGCAGAGATCAGTGCGCTCAAAAGCATAAAAAGTATTCCGCGGTCCATGTTTGCAATCATGAACGCAATTGTAGCAGGGCTTTCTTAACTAGATAGCCTTTAGCACGGCCTCAAAGTCAGGTTCCTGTTTGATCTCAGGTACCAGCTGTCTGTAAGTCACCTTACCGTCTTTGATGATGAAGATCACACGCGCCTCGATACCTTTAAGGACGCTCTCGCCTATCAATGTCCCGTAAGCCTTTCCAAACGCTTTATCCTGAAAGTCCGATGCCACTGTGATGTTATCAATCCCATGTGCCGCACAGTAACGTTTACCGGCAAAAGGAAGATCCATTGAGACCACGGTGATATGTACGTTCTTCATCGATGCTGCTTTGGCATTAAACGTACGCGCTTCCAGGTCACAGATCGGTGTATCGATACTCGGTACCACGACAAGTACCTGAGTCTGCTCTGTCTTACCGCCGACACTTACCTCTTTAAGTTCTGAACTGATCAGTTTTACCACAGGGGCAGTGTCACCGACCTCCATCATCTTTCCGACAAGCTTGATCGGTTGACCCCCAAGGGTAACAGTCTCATTTTTCGCTGCATGCAAAGCCATCGTGGCCAGCAAAGTCATCATGATCATTGACAATAGTCTCATCTATTTTCCTTAGTCATCATTTTCTCATCAGTAGTTTATCGAAGATGCTTTTACATCACCTGAAACAGAAGTCCCTTCAGGTAGAGAGAGTTCGGCATATTCAGGATATAAGGGTGATCCTTGTCCTGATACATGTGTTCAAGGACTTTAAGCTGCTTGCTCGTATCTCTGGATGCTTCCAGACTCAACTCGATCAATTCATCCATGCCGACGTGGTATGAGCAGGAAAAGAGCGCAATGATGCCCCC
>JBFFSC010000090.1:0-7381 GCA_041572615.1 Sulfurimonadaceae bacterium | reverse complement strand
GGAGATGACATAGAGTGAACCCGCAAAGGCAACGACGAGCATCAGATAAAAAAGCCCCACACTGTTCATTCCAAACAGAGCAAATAGAACAGTCAACCCCAAGAATGCGATCATTGAGATGTTTTGAATAAAGTTGTTTCCTGCGATGACCAGACCGAGTTCATGTTCTTTGGCATTAAACTGTATCAGAGCATTCAACGGCACGATGAAAAGACCTGCAAAAAAGCCAAAGGCAAAAAAGTTCAGCCCGTGCATGTTTAGATCGTTCAGCATCGGCAGTAAGAAAAGTGAGACCGTTATCCCCAATGCCCCCAGGGGAATACTGCCCGTCTCAATATAGTTTTTAGAGACCTTCCCTGCAACGATGGAACCGATCACTATCCCTATACCGGCAAGTGCCATCATTCCCTGGACCAATACCGTGTTCGTTATCTCAAGGTTCTCTTTGGCATAAGCCGGAAAGCTTGCCAAAACAACCTGTGATACAGACCAGAAAAGTGCCAACCCTATAATCGAATGAAAGATAATACTCTCTTGCGTTATCGCTTTGATATTGGTTTTGAGGTACTCTCCCGTAGCATACTTGCGTAGATCAAAGTGTATGTCACTTTTCACCTTCGTATCCGGAAGCCTGTACGCCAAGACCAGTTCGATGATCGAGCCGATCACCAAAGCCCAACCGATCGGCGCGATATGTCTTAATATCTCATTGCTGCCGGCGTACTCTTTCTGTGCCAAATACCCCTCAAATAGAATAGAGTAGACAAAAATACCTGCGAGGATGGCGACTGTCGTGACAGCTTGCACGATCCCGTTTCCAAGGGTCAGATACTTATTGCCGACAAGCTCTTTGATGTAGCCGTACTTTGCCGGAGAGTACAAAGCAGACTGTACCGCAAGAACAAAGGTCAGGAAAAAGGCCATTTCAAAGGCACCTATGTAATAGCACAACGTGATCCCCAACGTGATGAAGACAGCTGCCCAGGCGGCATATCGCATCACCCTGTTCTTCGTATATTTGTCAGAGAGAAACCCTGAAGGAGAAAAAAGCAGGACAAAGGGTATCAGAATAAGCGCGTTGACGATTGCCGTCAGGATGATCTGTGTCTGACCATCATAGATCTTAAACACAGTGTTTTGAATGATTATCTTATGACCCAGATCAGTAAAAGCATTTAAAAACACCACTATGATATAGGGAAAGAGCCCTTTGATTTTCCATATAGATTCTTTTGATAGCATAACTACAATACCTTGAGGTTTTATCTGATTTGCAAGGGTATTGTATCATTAATGAAAGCGATTATCAGTGCATCTTAGAAAAGATCATAAACCTGTGCTCAGGCATCATCCTCCTTGAGCCTGACCGCCTGTGTGCCCCACCCTTCATAACGTCCGTGTTCCATCACGACAAGAGGAAAGATCTCCTTCGTCTGTTGTCCCAAAAGTTCAATACTGATAGGCGAAAGCTTCGAAAAGACAACACCATAGACAAAGTCATCCTCAGCTTTCTCATCGATAAACTCCTGCAGCAGGTCAAAACCTGCTTCGTCAATCGCTTCGATAAAACGTTTTCGCTGACTTGATGTCATGAACATTGCATAATACTCGATACGGTGTTCAGCTTCAAGGTCATCACCCGAATCCTCCAGGTCCGCTATGATCTCTTCACTTTGCAAATTGTGAAACTCCTGGATATTGGGCATCAGCATCTTGTAATAGGTCTCATACTTCTTATCTTTACGATGTCCGCTTTCAAACTGGTACTGAGGCTTAAGCGCATCATTGAGAGCATTCTCAAAACCTTTTGCCTGCTCTGCATAGAAATAGAGTTCCAACCAGCCTTCAAAGACTCTCCAACCGACATAATCAAGATGCAGTCCGGCACTTTTTTCAAGAACTTTCTGTTCAATCTGCAGGAGCTCCTCATCATCCCCCTCAAACTTTATGAATACATACAGAAGTGTCGTTTTCTCTTCATAGATATTCTCATCGGGGTAAAAGTCCTGCACACAGACACGTGCGCCTTCTTCATCAGTGTAAAATAATGACATCAGTTTCCTTCGTTTATTGATGAAATTATACTATCATTTCACATGTCTTATGAACTAATACTCTTTATTCTTTTTATCGCCGCCGAACTTTTCGAGGTGATCTGGCAAAAGTCACCGACACTCTTAAGTATGCTGGACAAGATCTACCACTATTATAAGAGAAGCCCTTACCTTCTCTATCTGATGCATCCAAGCTATATTCTCGGAATCTATATCTTTTACCTGAGCCAATACAACCTATGGGTCCTGGCCATCTTGCTTGTAAAGAGTATAGACATCATCTTTAAAGTGCAATTGATCTACAAATATTTTGTATTGGACGAACTCAGTGACGAGATGCGTACCATGCTTAACCTTCCGCTTCATCCCATCATGCTCACAATGGGACTGATGATCTATCCGTACCTGCTCTACATGGCTCTATTTTAGGCATAACTCAATTCAAAAACACATATTTGTGATTAAATTTCATCCACAAGACCACACATTCATCTAAAAAAACTTTATATACTTCCTTCAATAATCGCTTAGAATCACAAAGGATAATAATGCATTCATCATTGACAAACTATAAAAATTTTCAGATCTCTTCAAACCTTCTTCCTCTTATAAAATATATGGATCCTGTTGAAGAAAGCAGGGAAAAACTCCATGACCTGAGTAAAAACTGGGACAGTCTTTCACTCTTAAGCCAGCTAGGTGATGCCGGTGTAAACATGAGCAAGATCAAAAGCAACTTTACAACACTCTCCTCTGAGCTGATCAACTATCTGGCGGATGAACTTCTGAAGAAAAGTGTCAGTGAGATAAACTCCAAGGCTCAAGTCGCCGTGGATATCGTAATCAGAAACCTTTTTGAGCGTACTGCCGACATCGGTTTTCTGGCAACAGATAAAGAAATCCGCACCTTTTTGTTGAATAATCACACCCAGTATTCCGACGGATATAGTGAACAGGTCAAGAATATACAGGAGCGTTTTGTCGAGTACGTGCAGAAATACAGCGTCTATTTTGATATCGTATTGATGAACACCAACGGCGATGTCCTTGTCAATATCGATGAAAGCAATCCTTTAAGCAAATCACATGATGATGTAATCAAGCAGGTCCTGAATACATCGGATGAGTATGTTGAGACCTTTAAACACCACGACTTCCTCCCTCAACATAAACGCAGCCTTGTCTACTCTTACAAGGTGACAAGAACAAACGACTATGGCTCCGAGACCATCGGTGTACTCTGCCTCTGTTTCAAGTTTGAAGACGAGATGAAAGGCATCTTTAAAAATCTTGTCAACACCAATATCAAAGAGTGTATTACTCTGCTTAATGAAGACGGTCAGGTCATCGCATCAAGTGATCCCTATCACGTTCCCCTCAATGCGGAACTGGAGATCGTCCTGAATGACAACTACAAGATAATAACCTTCGGAGGAAGAGACTACCTTGCCAAAAGCCGTGAAACCAGCGGTTATCAAGGTTTTTACGGGCTGGGCTGGTACGGCCATGTCATGGTTCCGCTCGAACATGCCTTCGCAGACATAGGTAAAGAGGACTTTGAGATCAGCCAGGAGCTGTTGTTGGCTATATTGCAACACGGTGACCAGTTTTCCGGTGAACTTAAGAACATCCCTATTCAGGCCGCCTCTATTCAAGAGAACCTTAACCGTGCGATTTGGAACGGAAATGTCAAGCAGAGCAATTCAAAAAACAACAACAAGCAGTTCTCTCGAGCCCTGCTTCAGGAGATCAGAAAGACAGGTGAGAACACCAAAGACATCATCGGTACCTCCATGGCAAGCCTGACCAAGACCATGGTTCTCGGTGACAGTGTGTTCCTGGCCGACCTGATCGTTGATATCATGGACAGAAACCTTTATGAAAGAGCCAATGACTGTAGATGGTGGGCACTTTCACCGCATTTCAGGACTATTCTCGAAGCAGACAAGATCAACGCCTTTGACAAAGAGAAGATCACAGACATCCTGGTATATATCAATGATCTTTACACGGTCTATACCAACCTCTTTGTCTATGACAGGCATGGTGTCGTCGTCGCTGTCTCCAATAAAGACGAGGAGCACCTTATCGGCAGAAAGCTTACAGATCCATGGGTTGCCAAAACACTTGATATTACCGAGTCTTCACGCTACCATGTCTCTGATTTCGAGCAGACAAACCTTTATGACGGCAAACACACCTACATCTATAATGCATCTATCCGTTCACTCAATGACGAAGAGAACGTCCTTGGCGGTATCGGGATCGTCTTTGATTCCGAAGTACAGTTTAAAGCGATGATCAACGAGTCTTTGACCAAACAGGATAACGGCGAGGTCAAAGAGGGTCTTTTCTCTGTACTGGCGACAAAAGATCAGATCATTATCTCATCGAATGACAAAGAGCATTCAACAGGCAAACGCCTTGATGTCGACCAAAAGTTTTTTGACCTTGAACCGGGTAAATCGCTAAGCGAGATTGTCGAATATGACAACAAATATTACGCGCTTGGCGTACAATGTTCCAAAGGGTACAGAGAGTTCAAAGGCAAAAATGACGATTATGAAAACCCAGTCTACTGTTTCGTATTCTCCTACATCAGTGACGTCGAGGAGACTCGTGTCGAGCTTGACGCGGAGTTCGCCTTGAAAAAAGACATCTCCATGGATATGGATGAGAACAGTGTAGATGTCGCTTCCTTCTTCATTGGAAAACAGTGGCTTGGTATTAATGCCCATGATGTCTTGGAAGCCATCAGCATAGAGGAACTGCAATCGACCGTGACAATGGATGAAAACCACCATTTCAAAGGTACGATCATGTATCAAGACAACTTTGTCTCCGTCATTGACATCAGAAATTTCATCCAGGAGGAGACAGAAAAACCTTATGAAGAGATCGTCATCTTGAAGTTTGGTGGTGATGACAGTTATATCGGTATCCTTGTCAACGCCCTGGGTGACATCCCTGAGGTCCACGTTGACAGGATCAAACCACTGCAGGAGTACATCATCGGAAGCGGTACCCTAGCCAAAAGTGTCGTCTTCCCGCATAAAGACTCAAAATCAAAAGATGTACTGACAATTCTTAGCATCGACAAGATCAACAATGAACTTGTCCGACCTGAAAAGACACACTTCATCCCAAAAGCGATTACCGCCTAAGCCAAGGTGGGCGCACACTACCCCATTGCTTTACAATCACATAGGCCTATCTACTTTGCTTTAGCGGATCTTATCTAAATAGGACAATATATGTCCTGTTTCTACACACTTTTACATCATTCGATCTTTTTTTCAATAAATTATTGATAATTATTACCAATACCATTGACATTGATAACAAATATCACTATTATTTCTTCATAAAAAAACATATACTGATAATAATTATCAGTAGCAAAAGGGAATAATACAATGAAAAAAACACTATTATCTGTGGCAGTTGCTGCCGCTATGACGACAACACTTTCAGCAGACAGTGAGACAGATGCGCTTAGAGCACAACTCAAAGCCTTGACAGAGCGCTTGAACAATGTTGAAAAACAGAACAAAGAGACAGCTGAGATGACAACTACGCTTATCGAAGAGACAGCGGACTTGAAAACAGGGTTTAATTTCAATGTCGTTGACACAGAGAAGTCACATAACGGTATGGGAGCCGCCGCTTCTAAGGTCTACTACTCTAAATCACCGCTTTCAATCGGTGGATATGGTGAGATGTTCTATGCAAGCAAGGAAGATGCTACCAATGTAGCTGATGTTTATCGTTTTGTACCGTATATCGGTTATCGATTCAATGACAATATTGTTCTTAATGTTGAACTGGAATTTGAACATGGTGGTTCAGGAAACTCTACTTCGAAACCGGCAGGTGCTACTGGAGACGATGGAAAGGTTATTGTTGAGTTCATGTATCTTGACTTCATGCTATCAGACAATTTCAACCTTCAAGTCGGTCATATATTAACGCCTATGGGACTGGTCAACCTGCGTCATGAACCAACGCTTTTCAATACCGTTCAACGCCCTAACGTTGAAAAATACTTAATTCCTTCAACATGGCATTCAACAGGTGTTCTTGCTTATGGAAACATCGGTGACAGCGGTTTTAAATATAATGCAGGTTTAATTCAAGCACTTGATTTTGACACTACTGAAGCTGGTAAAAAAGGAACAATCCGTGAAGCACGCTTAGGTTCATCTAAAAACTCTGCTATGAATAATGTAGCCTTTGTCGGTCGTTTAGACTATACAGGCGTCGCTGGTCTTCTTGCCGGAGCATCTTTATACTATGGTTCGGCAACACAAGGAACTGTTTCAGGACCAACAGCAATGATCTATGATGCGCATATCGCCTATGAAAACTCTGGGTTCAAAGCTAAGGCTGTATATTCGGCTACACACATCGATGATGCAGACAAGCTTGCAGCTGAAGGCGTTAACACTGGAGGTCAAGCTACGGAAGATGCCAATGGATATTATGTAAATGTAGAGTATGATATCTTAGCGACTATGAACAGTGAGTATAAACTACCTGTATTTGCCCAATATGATTACATCAACCCTAATGACAAAGTGGTAGACGGAACTAACACTTCTATCGTAGGTGATGTCAATGCAGAGAGTTCAACGACCACTTTTGGTGTCAACTTTTTCCCACATCCTCAAGTTGTGTTAAAAGCTGATTATGCGATGATAAACTATGAAAACTCTGCTACGACGAAAAAAGATCAGGATATCCTTAGCCTAAGTCTAGGTTTTATTTTTTAATCTCCTATTTTGCCTTACTTAATTGTAAGGCATACCTGATTACAATTCGAAAAAAAGTACCTATATGAAAACACTATTCCTTGCTTTATTCCTAATCACATCGATTAACGCACAACTCCTGCTATCGCCTTACGATGCTTTGAAGATGAACTTTAACGATACGATCACGATCGAAAAAAAAAGCATTCTTCTCTCAAAAGCACAGGCAAAAGCCGTTCAGGAACGTGCGAAGGTAAAGTTGTCAACCAAGATATACAAGACCTTCAAAGTCACACAGGACGAGAAGTTTTTAGGCTATGGCATATTGGTCATACAAAAAGTCAGAACAAAGAACAGTGCCATCCTCTCGGTCATCGCACCTGATGGTATACTAAAAGGTATTGAAATAGTCGCTTTTAATGAACCACCCGAGTATATCCCCTCTTCGATATGGATAGATAGGTTTAATTACATCAAACTCGATGACGATTTAAAACTTGGCAACAAGATACCTACTATTTCAGGCGCGACCTTCTCTGCACGTTCGGCAACTGACGCGTCACGCATCGCACTTGC
>JBFFSC010000089.1:0-7387 GCA_041572615.1 Sulfurimonadaceae bacterium | reverse complement strand
CCTTCGGCAGGGCTTCTTCATTTTAAAACCCTTCAAAAATTTTAATCTATTTTGTTATGACAATATATAAATGATGTATTCTTGGTATGTAGAAGTTGTTCTTTTACAGAGGAATAGAAGTAATTAAAGCAGATGCCCCATTTGGTCTTTTTTGACCTGGAGATACTCTTCATTGTATTTATTCGTATCAACAATGATAGGCAGTCGTTCAACGATCTCGATCGCCTGAAGTGATTTAATCTTCTCAGGGTTGTTGGTAAGCAGTCTAATGCGGTTGATATGGAAATGTTTCAAGATGTCATGGACGATCTCGTAGGAGCGGGCATCGGCGGGAAAACCAAGCTGGTGGTTTGCCGCGACCGTATCAAATCCTTTGTCCTGCAGTGCGTAAGCATTGACTTTGTTAAGCAGTCCGATATTGCGCCCTTCCTGGCGCAGGTAGAGGACCATTCCACCCTCTTTCGCTATCATCCTCAGGGCTACCTCAAGTTGGTCACCACAATCGCATTTTAAAGAGCCTAGCGCATCACCGGTAAGACATTCGGAGTGTACACGGACAATAGGCGTATCAGAGAGATTGTCGGTGAAAATCACCAGATGTTCTTTATGGTGCTCTTTAAATGTCTGTATTTTAAATGTACCGTATTTAGTGGGTAAAATAGCAACTTCGGAGAGTTCAAGGGTCATGTTTAACTGCTTTTTGTAGATTGATTTGTTAAAATTGTCTGATATTTTAAAAATTATAAAATTATATCATTATTTTTTTCTCACAAAGGTTAAGAATGTTCCATCGTTTCCGTCGTTTACGTATTAATCCCCAATTGCAACACCTTGTAAGAGAGACAAGCCTCTCTGTCAATGATTTTATCTATCCTCTGTTTGTCCGTCCGGGAGAAGGGATCAAGACGGAAGTCGCATCGATGCCGGGCGTCTACCAGATGAGTATTGACGAGGCCATCAAGGAGTGTGAGACATTGAAGGCATTGGGACTTTATTCGATCATACTCTTCGGTATTCCGGCTGTCAAAGACTCTGTCGGTTCGGATGCACTGTGTGAGCACGGTATCATTTCGCAGGCAGTAAGAGCTATTAAGGAAGCACATCCGGAGATGTTTGTGGTGACGGATCTGTGTTTTTGTGAATATACAGATCACGGGCACTGTGGTATTATCGATATGGAACGTGAGACGGTCGATAATGATTCGACACTTGAACTCTCTGCCAAGCAGGCGATCGTACATGCCAAAGCCGGTGCGGATATGATCGCACCCAGCGGTATGATGGACGGTATCATCGAGACACTTCGCAGTGCTTTGGATGAAGGTGGCTATCATGACCTTCCTATCATGGCATACTCGACAAAGTTCTCAAGCGGATATTACGGACCTTTTAGAGATGTAGCCGAGTCTGTACCGAGTTTTGGAAACCGTTCGACCTATCAGATGGATCCTGCAAACCGCCTTGAAGCGATCGCAGAGAGTATTGAGGATGAGGCTCAAGGCGCAGATATCTTGATGGTCAAACCGGCATTGGCTTATTTGGATATCATTCGTGATATTAAAGAGAACACGACACGCCCGCTCGCGGTCTATAATGTCAGTGGTGAATATGCGATGCTTAAGTTCGCAGGTCGCGAGGGACTTATCGATTATGACAGAGTGATGATGGAGACGATGATAGGCTTTAAACGTGCCGGTGCCAGCATAATTATCTCATACCATGCCAAAGAGGTTGCCGCACTTCTAATGTCCCAAAAGTAAACCTAAATGATCCAGGTGATTCTGTACTTTCTAAGCCGCTTCAGTGTGAAGATCAAAGTGGCATTTTTGATCATTTTTTTGATCTCAGGGGTACTGTTTTGGAATATCTCTTACCTTAACGACACGATTGAATACAACGAGGAGACCAAAAAGATCCTCTCCTCATTCAATACAGCAGAAAAACTCAACAGTATTTTGTACAGTCTTCAAAACGAGCGCGCTTATTCGATAGCATTTGCCGAACATGGAAAAGACAAAGAGAAACTCGAGCAGGTCCGCCAGGAGACAGATGCCTTTTTGAAGATGTTCGGCTCATGCAAACGCAATCTTGAGGCTATTCCCAACCAAAAGATCAGTGACAAGATAGCTCTATTGACGAAAGAGATCAAAGAGCTTAAAAATATTCGTGAAGAGGTGGACAACTCACGCGTTGAAGGTGATGAGATCGTTCGCTATTATACGGATGCTTTGATCAAGCATTTTATTGATCTGATCGCCTTGATGACAACACGGATCGAGTCGAATGACTTTAATGCCTACTTCAACCTTATTTCAGCGATCGAATATACCTCTTTGGAGCAGGCTTTGGTACAGGTCGCAGTAGGACGTGAAGAGAGCTTTGATCAATCCTGGTACGATCTGATATCAACACAGGACGCAAAGTCACAGACCTATCTTGACCGGTTTAAGACCTATGCCGAACCCGAAGTCATCAAGGCCTATTATGCACTCTATTCGACTTCTGCCTTTATTCACCTTAATCAGATGCTTGAAGCCTTGAAGCGGCAGGTGGGAGAGAAGGTCTCCGGTATTGATATTGACGTCTGGCTTGCTTACTATGATACCTATATGAACGACATAAAAGCCGTCGAAGCACTTAACACTCAGACGGTACAAGAGAAGATAGAATCGATTATTGCCAAAGAGAATGCAAAGTTTAACAAAAATATCATGCTGCTCCTGCTGCCACTGTTGTTTGTGCTTGCCGTAGCATGGTTTATCTTTATCGATATTAAAAAGTCGTTGCATACACTGTTGAGTTTTCTCAAGGAGAAGGGCTCAAGAAGCGAAGACCAGATACTTCTGCTGCAATCAAGAAGTGAACTTGGAATGATCTACCGTACCCTCTTTGACTTTAACAATAAAGTCAAGGATCAGATCAAGATCATTGAACACAGTTATGAAACGGATGCGCTTACAAGCATTCCTAATCGTAACCGGCTTCTTAAAGAGATGGAAGAGATGCAGGCACAAGGGCATAACTTTACCGTCATCTATATTGATATTCATAACTTTTCGCATATCAATGACAGTTTTGGTCAGGAAGTCGGTGATATTTACCTGCAAGAAACGGCTCAAATCCTCAAAGAGATCGCCGGTTCTATCAGCTCTGACAAGCTTTTAGAGACAGATGTCTTCAGGATGGGTTCTGATGAATTCGTCCTTATCTGTTCTCATGCGCAGTATATCAACCTGCTTATCAATAAACTCAAAGAGATCTATATCATCGAACATGAAGATATCGATATGCCGCTCTCTTTTACTTTCGGTATTGCCAATTCAGATACGAAGCACTCTCAGGCTTCCCTTTTAAGTCGTGCCGAGATCGCTTCACGGTATGCTATTCGCATGCATAAGCGCTATGCCTATTATGATGAGGACGCTCTTTTGGAAAAACGTCATAAGGCAAACCTTGAGTGGGTCAAAAAGATTGCTGCTGCTTTTAATGACGGTTTATTTGCTGTGCATTTTCAGCCTATTGCCACTACCGTGGAGAAAAAAGTTGTCAAATATGAGGTCCTTATCCGTATGTACGATAAAGTGAACAAGATCATGATATCCCCTGCAGAGTTCCTGGGCGTTCTTCAAAAGTCGGGTCATGAGAAGGAGTTGACAAAGCTCATCATCGACCAGAGTTTTCAGTCCTATGAAAAGTGCCAGATTGATCTCTCGCTTAATATGACCAGAGAAGATCTTGATAATGATATGGTGGATTATCTTATTGCCAAGGCAGTCCATTATAAGGTCCCGCCGCAATCGATAGTGATAGAACTGGTAGAGTCTGAAGAGCTACTTAAAGGAAACTATATTACAATCATCAATGAGATTAAGAGTGCCGGATTTAAAATCGCTATTGATGATTTTGGGACAGGGTATTCAAATTTTGCATATTTAACACAGTTAAAGCCAAATTTTATTAAGATTGACGGTTCTTTGATCGAGCATATCGATACGAACGAAGAACAGCGTCAGGTCGTCGAAGGGATTTATCACTTTGCAAATAAACTCGGTATTGAGGTTATTGCAGAGTTTATTACCAATGAAAGCTTACGTCAGGCTGTCCAAGAGATAGGGATAGAGTATGTCCAAGGCTATTACATCGGTGAAGTGGTAAGTTGTGAAGAAATCAAGCAGATACAAGGAATTCAGTGAGACATTTTTTAACATTAAGAGATTACTCCAAGGAAGAGATCCTGGAGATCATAGAACTGGGGCTGAAGATCAAGAAAGAGTTCAAAGCCAAGGCACAACCGCCATACCTCAAGGGGCAGACGCTTTCGATGATCTTTGAGAAAAGCTCGACACGTACCCGTGTCAGTTTCGAGTCGGGAATGTTTCAGCTTGGCGGACATGGACTTTTCCTCTCCAACAAAGATATCCAGCTTGGACGTGGTGAACCTGTCAAAGATACGGCCAGAGTGATCTCAAGTATGACGGATATGGTCATGATCCGAACGTTTGAGCATTCACGCCTCGAGGAGTTTGCTTCTTTCTCATCTGTCCCTGTCATCAATGGACTGACCGATACCTACCATCCTGTTCAGCTGCTTGCTGATTATATGACGATGATAGAGCATGGGATGGATAAAGATCCTGTAGTTGCCTATGTGGGCGATGGAAACAATATGACACACTCATGGATGATGCTGGCTTCCAAGCTTGGATTTGAACTGCGTATTGCCACGCCAAAGGGGTATGAAGTCGATGAAACGGTCATGCAAGATGCTTTGGAGTTCTGTAAAGAAAGCGGCGGAAAGATAATTGTGACGAATGATCCTAACGAAGCAGCCAAGGGAGCAAGCATTATTACAACGGATACCTGGGCATCTATGGGACAGGAAGATGAAAAAGAGGAAAGAGCAAAAGCTTTTGCCGGTTACATGGTCGATGACACGATGATGGACCTGGCACAAGATAAAGCTGTCTTTTTACATTGTCTGCCTGCTTATCGTGGACAGGAGGTCAGTGAAGCCTTGCTTGAAGGACCAAGAAGCCTTATATTTGAAGAGGCCGAAAATCGGCTTCATGCTCAAAAAGGCCTCATGGTCTGGTTGGATCTGCACCGCTAGAAACTGTTTACGTTTCCTAGACGGTTAAATATTTTTAACGACGGCCTGCACCCATTAGAACAACAAATTGATTACCGTCTTCTACTACATTGAAACTATGTTTTTGGCAAAATTCTTCATTCATCTCATGTGCCAGCTCTTGTGCATGAAGCAAAGCTTCGTCTTTGCTCTCAAAGCTTGATGAAGCTTCTCTTCCGCTTCTTCTGAAACAGCCACACTGTTGAGGTACGCTTACTTGATACATTATTAACCTTTTCATATTAAAATTTTTGCAATTCTACTGGAAAAAGATTAGGGAAGAGGGGGGAGTATGAGCCAAGGCTCATAGTTTTATAATTTAATAAGCTATACCGGTCTTGGAGCGGATGATCTCCATTTTTTCAGCAGCGATATTACGTGCTTTGTCTGCTCCGGATTTAAGGATATCACGGACTTCGTCTTGATGTGCGGCATAATACTCGCGTTTTTCACGGTAAGGTCTGAAGTACTCCCACATCACATCATGAAGATAGAGTTTGAAGTGTCCATATCCCTCACCCGGAGTTCGATAACGCTCTTCAAAGGCTTCAAGGCCGTTCTTATCCAAGAAGAGTTTGGCGATGGCATAGATATTACAGCTCTCATACTCTTTAGGCTCTTCCAGAGGCGTAGTATCAGTTACGATCTTCTTGATCACTTTTTGGATCTTCTTCTCTTCACCGAAGATATTGATCGTATTGCCATAGGACTTTGACATCTTGGCACCATCAATGCCCGGTACCGTTGCGACTTCATCGTCGACCTGGTGTTCAGGAAGGTGAAAGATATCGCCATACTCATTGTTGAAACGGATCGCCATATCCCTTGCGATCTCGACATGCTGGATCTGGTCTTTTCCGACAGGGATTACTTCAGAGTCAAAGAGCAGGATATCGGCGGCCATTAGTACCGGATAGGAGAAGAGAGAGTGGTTCGCGTTGATACCTTTGGCGACCTTGTCTTTGTAAGAATGCGCACGCTCCAAAAAACCCATCGGTGTGAACTGCGAAAGTACCCAATAGAGTTCAAGGACCTCTTTGACATCAGACTGTACCCAGAACATGGTTTTTTCCGGATTTATCCCCAGGGCCAAAAAGTCCGTGGCTGCCTGCATGGTCAGTTCGGATAAACGTGCTCCGTCACTGACAGTTGTCATGGCGTGGTAATTGGCTATAAAGGCATATACATTATCATTGTTCTGTCGCTCTATCATCTTCTTGATAGAACCGAAATAGTTTCCGATATGTAGGTCGCCGGAAGGTTGGATACCTGCTAATACTTTCATTCTTGTTACCTTGATAATTGTCTGATTATTTGTCGTTTCACATCGATAGTGTTTTGCTCTGACTTTACTCGCAATTCTATCGAGATATCGTATAATGCGAGCTTAGATATATTTAAAAAGGATTCTTTATGGATTATTATCTTTGGATAAAATGGTTTCACGTCATCTCAATGGTCGCATGGTTCGCTGTTCTCTTTTATATGCCAAGGTTGTTTGTCTATCATGCAGAAAACAGAGAGAATGCTGATTTTGTAAAGATCGTTAAAGTCATGGAAAGAAAGATATATTACGCGATCGGCGTTCCGTCGTTCTGGGCGACATTAATATCTGGGATAGTAATGATAGTTCTGAACCCTGGTCTTTTTAAAAGTGGCGGATGGTTACATGCAAAACTTACGTTGGTAGCTATATTGATAGGATACTTTTTTTCGATGGGTCACTACTATAAAAAACTTCTGGCCGATGCATGTGATAAAAGTGGAAAATTCTTTCGGTTCTATAATGAAGCACCGACAATACTTTTACTACTTATCGTAGCGATGGTGATTGTCAAACCATTTTAATACTTATTCGATGACGCTCTCCACATCGCCAGCTTCTCTATCTTCCATAGAGACCTCTTCGCGATGAGGTTGATTATAACTGACATCATCGTCTAAGACATAGAGCTCATTTCCTTCAAAGTGGGCCTTGTTCGCTTCATTAAAAGGAAGATCCCAAACTATACAGCCATCCGTCGGACATGCTGCCTGACAAGCAGGTGAGGGGTTATCCCCTATACATTCAGTACAGGTTGCCGGATTGACATAATAATAATCCTCGCCTGTCGGATTATCATCGGCATCGACGATAGAGTTTGTTGGACACTCATCTAAACAAGCATCACATGAAATACATAAATCTGTAATTCTAACAGCCATGGTTTATCCTTTGTATTTAAATATGTCTGTATTATGTGAATTTATTTTTAAAAT
>JBFFSC010000088.1:0-7391 GCA_041572615.1 Sulfurimonadaceae bacterium | reverse complement strand
TATCCAGAAAGGACATGAGGTTCAAGGAAGTGCTATCCGCACACGAGATGAGATGCTGGGCTCATTACTGGATATTCTGGCTTAAACATATCACTTCTCCTGAGTGATGATATTCATACTACATAATTGAGAGAGCAGGCCCTTCTCTTCATCATAATCTTCAAACTCTTTTCCTAGTTCAAGTGATGATATGACTGTCTTGCCTATTATCCTTCTGCCCTCGCCTTGTGACGTTATCGTTTTGACACCCCATGCATTATGCAAGACAGCTATCTCTTGATCATAAAGACCCAGATAAAGAAGGATATGACCCTTTTTATACAAAAGCGTTTCAAACGGTATGGCTTCACTTATAATCTTTTCTTTTTTCTGTTCAGGTGTAAGAAACTCGAGCGAGATGACTTTTCCGATTTTCGACTGCTCTGAAGAGTTACGCGGCAGCCATAAGCCAAAGGGTGCATACATATCTCTTAACATCGACGAACAGTCCCTCTCTTTGTTCAGGCCGCCCCAGCCGTATTTGCTTTGCAGCATAAGATCAGTCATATGCTTCAGATTGTCTGCATTGATCTTCATATGCCCTTCCCTTCCCACAGTGAAAGGTATGGTGACTTTAGTATAGATAGGGGAATGCTTCTTACCAGCAGTAATAGCAAGGACCGTATAATGTGTCTTTTCAATACTGATTAAAGGAAGACGCATGCCTGCCCTGCTTTTAAAGACAAATCCACCATGCTCATCATATATCGCGTAATTATCGTCTATCAGTTCGATCTGGCGTGCAGACTTCCATTTGGCAGCAATGTCGTCTTCAAGGTATGCGATCTTTCGCAATGGAACCCACCCGGTAGCATATGAGGTGAAGACATAAGCCCACTCACCGTCTTTTGAGAGATGTGAAACAAAGAGAGGCTCATTGGCATTGATACCGGAGTTTTGAAGATAATCAAAAGGGTATCCCTCTCCAGCGCGGCTAGGGTCTTTGAACACAGGCTTATGGGTAGGAAAACTTCTGAGATTCAAATAATAGAGAGATATGGCCTTCTTGTTGAGGGTGCCATACGTCTCATAATTGCCTTTGGATAACATTTGATCAAACCACTCTTCTTTTAATGGTCTGAGATTCTCTCCATAGCTTGTCTCATAGGTGTAGCTTCTGTGTGGCCACAGAATACTTTCGCAATCAAAAGGCGGCTCTTTGTAACGCCACGGCTCAAAGTATTTTTCATCATATCCTCTCTGTACAGGCAGAAGTGAAAGATGAGAGTTCATGTTGTTCTCATAGGCTTGAGCATATTGAGGAAAAACCTCAAGGTCTTGAAAGCTGACTTCTTTTTCCTGTATGGAGACATGTTGTGCACATCCGCCAAAGGCCAAAACCAAAGCCGTTAAGAGAAGAAAGTAAGTCTGTCTCATCTATATGGTCCTTATTATCAGTCTACAGAACCAAACCTTCCTACTACGCGTCCAACCACACTTAGCTCATGCGGCATCAAGGTCTGCTTCTCATACTCTTTATTATCAGATATAACATCGATTTTACCGTCTATACGCTTTTGTAATCTTTTAATGAAGAGTCCATGCTCTGTATTTATGGTAAATATACCTCCTCTGCCGATATCAACCTTGCTGCGATTGATAAAAATAATGTCGCCATAGGCAAAGGTCGGCTCCATCGAATCACCTGAAACATTCAATGCCTCAATATTTTTCAACTCTCTTTCACCTCCCAAGGAGGCCACAAAGCTGCCTTCAAGCATCATAGGGACAGAACTCTCTTCATTATCAAGTGCACCGCCTCCGGCTGAAGCACTGACATCAGAAAAGTAGCGTACCATATAATATCTGTTTGTCGGTTCTATCAGGCTCTCTGGAGATTGGCCGTACAGCAACCAGTTGATCGCAATGGAGCGCTTTGCGCAAAAGTTCAGTAACTCTTCATAGGGAATCTTGTCTCTTTTTTTCATCGTCGCAAAATTCATCTGTGATATGCCAAGCAAACTTGCGACATCCTTGTCAAAGATCTTCTTACCAGGAAAATCCTCTGAAACAACATCTTTGATCTCTTCAACTATTTCACTAAAGCCTTTCATGGCGGCCTCCTTATATCGTGATTTATATTGTAATAATAAGGTGTTGCCATCATTTTACATAATTATATGTCAATTTGCAATATTATTTAAAAAGAATGTCAATAGAGATTAAACTTGTCCCAATAAAACTTCAAAATGAAGTGTTTTAAAGGATAAAAGATGGCAAAGATTATCAAAAGAGCAGAAACAATGTTTACAAGATTTGAAAGATCACTGGAAAACCTGGCAGACAAGATCTTATAAATATATCACTCTGATTTATCCTGGTCATGCTTCGAAGCATGGTATCCGGCGAAGATAAAGATTAAAAAGAGAATGAAAGCAGCAGGAATGATGAAATCAAGAAAAGCTTTCACATTAGCTCTTCATAAGAAGTGAAGTTTTGTTTAATAGCCTCATATAAAACAATCCCCGTACTGATCGCAAGGTTTAAACTCCTACCCTCTTTCGTCATGGGAATAGTTATACATTGATCAGAGTACTGTTCAAGGACTTCGGCTGGAATGCCTTTGGTCTCGCTTCCAAAAAAGATATAGCTATCTTCTTCAAATGACGCTTCAAAATATGGCTTATCGGTCTTAGTCGTTGCAAAATATCCGTACTTGGCCTTCTCATTTTCTGCGAAGAACTCATCAAGGCTTTCCCATACATGCAAGTCAAGTTTATGCCAATAATCAAGCCCTGCTCTGCGCACCGCCTTTTCATCAATATCAAAACCGATTGGTTTGATCAGGTGAAGTGTCGTACCGGTATTGACGCAGAGACGACCTATGGCGCCTGTGTTGTTGGGGATCTGCGGATGGACAAGGACAAGGTTGATCATTAAAATATAACCGTTCTGTTCTTATAGACAAAGATCCGATCTTCCAAAGCAAGTTTGAGTGCACGAGAAAGAGTGACCTTCTCGACATCACGACCTGATTGCTGCATGTCTTTCCAGCTGTGATCATGATTTACACTTATGACATCCTGTGAAATGATTGGCCCTTCGTCAAGATCATTGTTGACAAAGTGAGCCGTTGCACCAATGATCTTGACACCGCGTTCATACGCTTGCTTATAAGGGTTTGCCCCGATAAATGCCGGCAAGAACGAGTGGTGAATATTAATAATTTTGTCATGGTATGCCTCTACAAAACGAGGTGTCAAGATACGCATATATTTTGCCAAGACAATGTAATCGATATCCGCGAACTGCTCCAGGCACTTCAATACTTCAGCTTCATGCCCATCTCTGTCTAGGCCCTCGTGTGAAACACAATAATAAGGAATGTCAAATTTATTTACCAAAGGTTCCAGAAGATCATAGTTCGAAACGACAGCGACAATATTTGCATCAAGCTCACCGGCCTCGTAACGAATCAGGATGTCACCGAGACAATGAGACTCTTTCGTGACCATCAAAACGATATTTTTCTTACGCGGAGAGACAACCTTGAAGTTTACCCCACTGGCAAGCACTTCATCAAGCTTCGCATGTAAGGTCACTTCATCGATGTCACCTTCAACGACACTTCGCATAAAGAACTTTTCATTATCACTGTCGACAAACTCATGGTTAGACAATATATTGAGTTCAAGTTCATAAAAAAGCTTCGATGTCGTGTAGACTAGGCCTTTTTTGTCGGCACAATCAATAAGGATTCTGTATTGTTTCATTTTTTGATTTCTTTAAGGCGAGCTTCAATAGATGAGAGAAGATACTCTAGAAAATTCAGGGTCAGGTCTACTTTAGCTTCGATATTGACATTATTGGGTGATTGAAAACCTTCAAACAGAACATGGATACGTTCTTTTATGTTTTCGAGAAAAATTGCCTCGTTATGTGAGGATGGCAGATGAGAATTGTTGTCGTCTTCGCTCTCTTTCAACTTCTCTTCTGTGTCAAACGAACCTACAGTATCTGCTGTTGATTCACTCTTGGAGTGTTCCAGTTCCTCAAGAGTTGAGAGAATAACATCTTTTAATTCCATAGCTTTAACAACCACCTTTCAAACTCATTAAACTCGATCGGATCTTCCATCTTGATAAAGAAATCTTTCATCTGCTCATTGCAGCCAAGATATTTTTTACGCATACCGCTAAGACGGCGTATTGCAATCTTCGCATCCGCGTTATTGGGATCCTTCTTCAGGATCTCCTGGTATATTTCAAGAGCCTCCTCTTTCAGACCTTGAAGTTCGTATATATTTGCAAGGGTTAATGTTTGCATTGCGCCGCGTAGTTAGCGATGATGGAACCCATCTCAGAAGTCGAGCAGACCTCTTTAGCGTCATACATACTGATATCTTTTGTTCGATAACCTTCACTTAGTGCTTTTGCGATGGCCGCATCGATCTTATTCGCAGCAGTTACCTCATTAAGGGCATAACGTAACATCATTGAAGCCGAAGATATCGTTGCGATAGGGTTAGCGATACCCTGCCCTGCGATATCCGGTGCTGATCCATGGATAGGCTCATAAACACCGACTTTACTTCCGACAGAAGCTGAAGGGAGCAGACCGATAGAACCAGAAAGCATCGAAGCCTCATCGCTGAGAATATCGCCGAATATGTTTCCTGTCAGCATTACATCAAACTGTTTTGGATCACGTATAAGTTGCATAGCAGCATTGTCGACATACATATGAGTCAGTTGTACTTCAGGGTACTCTTTTGCGACCTCTTCGACCTCTTCACGCCACAGTTGGCTGACATCAAGTACATTCGCTTTGTCAATAGAACAGACACGCTTATCGCGTTCCATAGCTGATTTGAAAGCAACGTGGGCAATACGGTTGATCTCCGAACGGCTATAGACCATTGTGTTCCAGCCTCTGTTCTCGTCACGTCCTTTTGGTTCACCAAAATAGATACCGCCGATCAGTTCACGTACTACCATCAAATCGACCCCTTTGATGATCTCAGGTTTCAGAGAACTTGCATTGATCAGTTCGTCATATACCATAGCAGGACGTAGGTTGGCGAAAACACCGAGCTCTTTTCTAAAACGAAGCAATCCTGATTCAGGACGTTTTTCACGCGGGAGGTTATCCCATTTTTCTCCACCGATAGCACCAAAAAGCACCGCATCGCTTTCCATGGCAGTGGTGATAGTCTCTTGAGGCAAAGGGTCTCCATGAACATCATAGGCAATCCCGCCCATAAGGACCTCTGTGTATTTAAGCTCAAAACCTTCACATGAAGCGACTGCATCCAAGACTTTGACCGCTTCATCAATGATCTCAGGTCCGATACCGTCACCTTTTATCAGTGCAATTTTATATGTTGACATTATTTAGCCTCTTCTATTTCTTTTTTTGCAAAGTTCATCAAACCGCCTGCTGCAATCAATTCTTGCATAAATGGTGGGATTGGTGTGAACTTGTATGTTTTGTTCGTGCTTAGATTAGTAATAGTACCGGCATCCATGTCAACCTTGACACTTTGACCCTCTTTGATTTCAGCACTCTCCGGCAATTCAAAGATAGGCAGCCCCATATTAAACGCGTTGCGATAGAAAATACGTGCGAAAGTCGGTGCAATAACAGCAGCAACCCCTGCAGCTTTTAAAGCAATGGGCGCATGCTCACGTGAAGAACCACAACCAAAGTTGTCACCAGCAACAATAATATCACCCGCTTGCATCTTGTTCACAAATTCCGGGTCAGCATCTTCCATGACATGCTTGGCTAGTTCTTCAGGTACAGAAGTGTTTAAATATCTAGCGGCAATGATAAGATCCGTATCTATATCTTTACCGAAATTCCAGACTTTACCTTCAATAGTTTGCATTTTAAATCCTGCATTAAGAGCGTTAAATAAACAACAGCAGTTGATTATTAACTAAGACTCTTGTATTAATTTTTTTGTGATTTTAGCTAAAGTGAGGTTTAAAAGAGTTTAAATAGAGACCGGGTCTATTTTATATTAATTAATAGCACCATGATCATGGTACTATTAACGCTTTAGATTCACAACGGTTTGAAGCATCTCATCTGAAGTGGTGATCGCTTTTGAATCAGCTTCGTAAGCCCTCTGTCCTGTGATAAGTTCGGTCAGTTCTACAACAAGCTGAACATTGGAGAGCTCAACAAAACCTTGTCTTAACGGGCCAAGACCATTAAGCCCGGGGGTGTCTTCGATGGGTACACCTGAAGCTTCTGTTTCGAGGTATAAGGTGTCACCGAGCGAGTGCAACCCTGCAGGATTGATAAAGTTAATAGTCGTGATCTGACCTATCTGTGTTGCTTGTGTCTGTCCAGGCTGAATTACAGTAACGATACCATCTGTTCCAATATTGATATCAGTCGCATCATCAGGAACAACGATCTCAGGTACAAGCCTATAGCCATCAGAGTTCACTATCGTACCATTTTCATCAAGTTTAAAGGCACCATTTCTAGTATATGACTCAGTTCCATCAGGCAGCTCTATCTTGAAAAAACCTTTTCCGGTAATAGCGATGTCAAGATTGTTTCCGGTCTGTTTTAGATTACCCTCAGTAAAGATCTTTGTGATCGCTGTTGGACGGACACCAAGCCCGACCTCGATACCGGTCGGCGATTTCGTGATTTGAGAAGTTCCTGTACCCGCATACTCCATCGTCTGGTACATCAGGTCGGCAAACTCTGCACGGGAGGATTTAAAACCAATCGTGTTGACATTGGCTATATTGTTTGAAGTGTTGTCAATATGCAACTGCTGCGCCAGCATCCCCGTTGATGCTGTATAAAGTGATCTCATCATATCTTATTCCTTACTGTTAAGCTCGTGTGCTTGCAATCTTGTCAATTGCTTCACGGTTCATTTCATTCATCTGTGTATCCATCGCTTTTTGATACATACCGACAAGACGCTGTGTTTCAATCATACCGACCATAGAGCGTATCGCATTGACATTACTCTTCTCTAAAAACCCTTGCGCTACTGCACCGGATTCCTTTACAGGACTCAACTTGTCAGCCGCATCCGGTGTAAAAAGGTTATCAGAAGCGTTTTGAAGCTTGTCTATACGTTCAGGTTCCACTACCAGGAGTTGACTGGAAGGGATAAAAGTATTCTCCCCTGCCACCAGGTATGAAAACTGACCGTTCTTGTCAAGCTCGACATTTGTAGCATCAATATTAAACTGGATAAAGTTCCCGTTTTCATAATAATCCGCAGGAAGTACTTTATGACCTTTCTGCGTAACAAGGAAGCCTTCGTCATTCAATGTAAAGGAACCGTCTTTGGTCAACTTTACGCCATCAGGTGTTAGGACAGCGAAGAAGAGGTTTTCCTCTTTCAAAGCCATATCAAATGTATTTGAGGTTTG
>JBFFSC010000087.1:0-7434 GCA_041572615.1 Sulfurimonadaceae bacterium | reverse complement strand
GTTTTTTACGCCCAGCCAAAAGTGCCGCTTCATTGATGATATTTGCCAGATCTGCACCCGCAAGACCTGCTGTCAAACGTGCCAGTTCGACAAGATCGGCATCTGGATCAAGTTTAATACCTTTGACATGCACCTTTAAGATCTGCTGACGACCTTCGAAATCCGGTTTGTCTACAAGTACCTGGCGGTCGAAACGACCCGGACGCATAAGTGCCGGATCAAGAATCTCCGGACGATTTGTTGCGGCCAAGATAATAATAGGCGTATCCGTACCGAAACCATCCATCTCCGCAAGAAGTTGATTCAATGTCTGCTCACGTTCATCATTACCACCCATATTGGCACCTGCTGCACGTGATTTACCGATCGCATCGATCTCATCGATGAAAATAATTGAAGGGGCATCTTTTTTAGCCTGTTCAAACAGATCACGAACACGTGCTGCACCAACACCAACAAACATCTCGATAAAACTTGAACCCGATACCGAAAAAAACGGTACATCAGCCTCGCCGGCCACCGCTTTTGCCAAAAGTGTCTTACCTGTACCCGGGCTACCGACAAGGAGTACCCCTTTTGGGATTTTTGCACCCAATTCGATATATTGGTGCGGGTATTTTAAGAAGTCAACGATCTCTTTGACCTCTTCTTTCGCCTCTTGTACACCTGCAACATCTTCAAACTTTGTACTCGGTTTTTCTGAGTTGACAAGTTTCTTGGAGTTGCCCATACCCAAGATACCGCCGCCCATACTTTTTTGCATACGCCCGGCAAAGAACATCCATATCGCCAGGATGATAAAAAACGGCAGCAGCCAACCGAACATGTCTGTAAACCAGTTTGATTCACTGAAGCCTTTGTATTCAATACCTTTGGCATCAAGAAGCTTGATCAGATCAGGGTCTTGATGAACCAGTCGAGCGGTATAAATGACTTTTCTGCCGCTTTCATCTGAAAAGCCGCGGATATAGTTCTGCCCGATCGCCACTTCGGTGACACTGTTTGAATCGATCAGTTTTTTCAATTCGGAATAAGTAACCTCTTTGTTCTTCGTCGCACCCTGACTCATCTGAGAACCCATCCCGGCATTCTCACCGACAAGGGTCTTAAAGACAAGTATGATCACCACTGAAAAGATGGCAAATGTCAATAGTGGGTTTTGATTAAAAAAATTGTTGTTTTTGTCGTTTTTCGGTTCTTTCATTATTTCTCCATAACTAGACTAATCCATTCTCCGTCACTAATACGTTCAACACATTTCATGTCAGAAAACTTTTTTTGTACTTTTTCCTCATATTTATCTAATATTCCCGAAAGAATAAGTTTGGATTTCGTTGCCTTTTTTAAATCACTCGCTATAAAAATCAATACATCGGCAACGATGTTTGCGATCACAAGATCATACTCTCTATCCGTATCGGTGATCGAACCTTCCCAGATATCACGATAAGTCGACTCGTTTAATGTAAAATTCTCTTTCGCATTATTGACCGAGACGATGTCCGTATCGCATAGATCCACAATTGCACCCATCTTCTGCGCTGCAATCGCCAAAATACCTGAACCGCACCCTACATCGACGACCTCCATACCTTTCTTGACATGGTTAGATATCGCCCTGAGACAACTTGCCGTTGTCGGATGATGTCCAGTCCCAAAAGCAAGGGCAGGATCGAGTTTGATATTGAGCAATGCCTCTGACGGTTCACTCCATGTCGGATGGATATAAAACTTTCCTACTTGGACCGGTTCTATCCCCTCCTGATATTTGGAAATCCAATCTTCGTTCTTCTTCTCGAACAGTTCGGTCTTAACAGTGATCTTCTCACCCAGTGCTTCGCTCAAGGCTTGGGAAAACTGTTCTATTCCCCATGCCAAGGTCTCAAGTTCATCTTCACTTCGTACAATCAGCTGAGATTCGTTCTCTTCAAACCCAACCGGCAAAGATGAACTTAAAAAATCACTGAAATGCTCTATGTAGGCAGAAGGGGTTATCACCAACTCGTGGTAACTCTCCTGCATTACTCCTCAATACCCATAACGGCACCAAGTTTCTCTTTTAAAACCTGTGGTGTGAACGGTTTGACAATATAGTTATTGACACCGGCTTTTAAAGCAGTGATAACCTCAGCCTTTCCACCTTCAGTTGTAACCATAATGATCGGCAGGTCAGCAAATCTTTCGTCTGCACGAACTTTTTTAACCAACTCCAGACCATTCATCTCCGGCATGTTCCAGTCTGTGATCAACATACCAGTATCTGGATTACTGTCCAAAACTGCCCATCCTTGAACACCATCTTCACCCTCTAAGACATCTTTATATCCAAGACGAGCCAATGTGTTCTTAATAATACGACGCATTGTTGAACTATCATCTACTACAACTAATTTCAATATTTATCCTTGCAAGATTTAAAATATACTACTCTAATAATATCTTATTCTACTTTGAGCGAACTTTAAAAACTTTTTTAAGGTCTATAGTCCCCTCATAAAACGCTTTTCCGATGATTACACCCGAAACATTTCCTGCTTTCTCCAAGCTCTCTATGTCTGATTCATCACGTACACCACCACTGGCAATTGTCGGAATCCCTGAAGCCTCTGCGATAGATTGCGTAAACTCCACATTAACCCCACTTAAAGTTCCGTCTCTTCCGACATCCGTACAGATGATCGCCTCGACTCCGGCGTCGGCAAAGGCCTTAGCCAGATCTGTCGCTTTCATCTGTGATGTCTCTGCCCAGCCTTCGACTGCCACATAGCCGTCAATGGCATCAATACCGACAGCTATAGGGTATTTTTTAGCCATTTCTTTCACAAACTCCGGGTCTTTGACAGCGATAGAGCCTAAAATCAGTCTGTCAATGCCAAGTTCAAGATACTGCTTGATCGTCTCTTCATCACGAATACCACCGCCAAGTTCAAGCTTCATCTTACAGTTTTGACGGATCAGACGGATCTGTTCGAGATTCTTTGGTTCGCCTGCAAATGCACCGTTAAGATCGACCAGGTGTGTCCATTCAGAACCCATCTCCTCAAAGGTCTTGACCAATTGCCAAGGCTCATCCGAATAGATCTTGGCACTGTCCATCAGTCCTTTTGTCAGACGTACTGCTTTCCCGTCTTTTAAATCTATCGCCGGTAATATATCCATCTACTCTTTTCCTTCTATAAATCTATAAAGTTTTTTAAAATTGCCAAACCGTTCTTATGGCTTTTTTCAGGGTGAGGCTGTATCCCCAGGATGTTGCCGTTTTGAACGGCAGAACTGAAGCGATAACCGTACTCTGTCTCACCGATGATATTCTCTTCATCTGCACACACAGCGTGAAATGAGTGGACAAAATAGAGGTAATGTTCCTGGTCCATACCATCAAACAGCGGGTGTTCCTTGGTAAACATCCTGTTCCAGCCCATATGAGGAACCTTCAGAGGATGTGAAAACCTGGAGGTGTCAAATCCGACGACTTTACCCGGGATCAGACCAAGACCTTCATTTGAGCCGAACTCTTCACTCGAGTCAAAGAGAAGCTGCATTCCCAAACAGATACCAAGCATATATTTGCCTGATTTGGCATAGCTCTTGACAGCCTCGTCCATCCCATTGACCTGAAGATGCTCCATCGCATCCCCAAAAGCCCCTACACCAGGTAAAATCAGCTTGTCATATTGAGTCAGCTTATCAGGGTCTGATTCGACAACAACCGCTTCTCCCAATACTGAGAATGCATTCTTAACAGAGGCAAGATTGCCCATATTGTAGTCAACTATTCCAATCAATCCTCATCACCTTGCATTTGTTTTGTAAGTTTTATATACCCCGCCAGAGTGATTGTCAACAAAGCAACACCGACGATAAGATAGACAGCATTTATCAACATGCCCGGTTCTATCAGGGCGAACTTGAAAACCAGCATCAGGGCTTCAATGGAGAGTGCGATGATGATGGAACCCAGGAACTTTATCATTGTCCGGTTCGCACCGGAATGTGAACGCCGATGTACCCCCATCACCTCTTCTTCAAAGATAGTCTTGACCAGATCGAATATAGCCAGAGAGAGTGTCAGAAGAATGGTCGATTCAAAGATCGTCTTCACTTCCAACGAACGGTAATCAAACCCGTAATGGATAAAGTTCTCTATCCCTTTAACAAAAAGTAAAAGAGCAACCAACGCCAAGGCAATGGAGAAGACCGTGTAGGCGAACTTACTGGTTCGTCCAAAAAGTGAAGAACCCGCCGTCGGATGAGCAATACTGATGACACTGCCAAGAGGCATGTCCATACAGGCGACATATCTGACTTTTCCTGTCTCGTCAAAGATAGGCTGTGAAGCTGTAACGGCCAGGTCCTGTGTTAGAAGGGAAGGATACGGGTCGGTGATCGTACAACGTTTCTCTTTCATTGCCCTGTAGTAATAGGCTCTGTTTGAACGGATAGAGCCCACATCTTCAGACTTTTCAGAGTTCTGCATATAGGTCGGTGAGATCTGGACGCCTTTTTCGTCTAAAAGGTACACGCCGTCAGCATCAGGCTGGTCTCCCATCATCTTACGCAGACGATCCATCACCGCTTCTGAGGAGATCTCCGGAAGGCGATTGGGCAGATTCTTAGAAAACAGATAACAAAAATATGCACGTGCTTTTGTACGGATCTCAGCAAACTGCTGTATATCTCTTACGACCATAATCTTCCCTTTATCCTAAATTCGCCCGTAATTATATCTGATTTAACTTATGTGATGCTATGAATATGCACCCTTCGGACATGAACGTATGCATCACAAGGTTTTGCTATAATAACAAAAAATTTCGAATGGAACCTATGCGCATAGCCATTGTCAGACTCTCTGCTCTTGGAGACATCATCAATTCAGCCTTCATCTTGCAATTTATCAAAAAAGCCTATCCCGATGCCCGTATCGAATGGATATGTGAAGAGGCATTTGCTCCTATTATCGCAAATCATCCTGACTTGGATGCCGTCCATACTGTCGCGATTAAACGTGCCAAAAAGACAAAATCGCTCTCTGTATTGTTTCAGACCATCTCCATGCTGCGTTCTTTGGGCGAGTTCGACAGGATCATCGATCTTCAGGGGCTATTTAAATCAGCCCTTGTATCACGACTGATCGGTAAAAACATTTATGGCTTTGCCCAAGACTCTATTCGTGAAAGTATCGCTTCAAAATTTTACCAGCACCATACCCATATCCCCTATGAGGAGAACTCTATCTGGCGGACACTTGTTTTGACAAGAGAGGCTTTAGGGATAGAGCTCACCAAAGAGATGCTCGCATCAAAACGACCTGCTCTCTACTATGCGGATGAAGATGACATTACACAAGAACTCCTGATCCCCGATAAGAAAAATGTCGCTTTCGTTATCGGTGCAAGCTGGCCTTCAAAGACCTATCCAAAAGAGAACTTTATTGAACTTGCCAATAGCTTTGATGCCAATATTATTTTGATCTGGGGAAGTGCGGCAGAAAAGTCCGATGCCTCTGCCATCGCCCATGAGTCATCGCAGGCAAAAATCGCACCCAAGCTCACACTTCCTCAACTTGTAGCGCTGATTGACAGTGTAGACCTTGTCATCGGAAATGACACAGGACCAACGCATATAGCCTGGGCGATGAACAAAGCATCTATCACCCTTTTCGGACCGACTCCCGCAAAGAAGATGATGTGGCAGGACAAATACCATATTGCCATTGAATCGGACTCTAAAGTCGATCCATTAAAATTGAATCGCAATGACATGTCCATCAAGGATATCTCTTCTGAACATATCTATGAGAAAGCACAGGAGCTCTTAGCATGATCGCTTTTTATCTTTTCCGGTTTTTTGAGACCTGTTTTTTAGCCTTGCCCTACAGCTTTCAAAAAGCCCTGATCCTGGCCCTGGCAAAACTCGCCTTCCTCATAGATACCAAACACAAAAACATCATCAAGGCAAACCTCGACCTGACTATCAAAAACGATATCTCTGCAGAAAAGTACGAAAGCATACTCAGGTATTGCCATAAAAACCTTTCTCTTGTACTCCTACAGGTCCTGCGCAGCAGCAGGTTAAGCATACAGGACCTCAAAGAGAGTGTGACCTTCGAGAACAGACACTATATCGATGATGCTATCACATCAGGGAAAAAATTCATCATTGTCTCGGCACATTACGGCAACTGGGAACTTGGAGCCACTGCTATAGCAGCACTTATACATCCCACTACTTCCATTCACAAGAAGATGAATGACAAATACTTCGATGAGTATCTTTTACAATCCCGTACGAAATTTAAGATGAGTATGGTCGAGAAAAAAGGTGCTATCAAGCATCTTGTCAGGGCTTTGAAAAAAGGTGAAAGTATATCGATGATGATCGATCAAAACGTCAACCCGAAAGATGGAATATACATAGACTTTTTAGGAGCTAAAGCGACCCAGACTGCCGCACCTGCTTTTTTGGCCAGAAAGTTTGATGCCCTTATCATCCCCGCACTTATCAACACTGCACCGAATAAGGAAAATGTCATCACCTTCTTTGAACCCATCGTGACTGCAAACACAGACAATGAAGAGAAAGATATCCTGGAGTCCACCCAGGCGCAAGCAGACATCCTGGCTCAGGTCATCAGGTCTCACCCTGAACCGTGGTTCTGGTGTCATAAGCGCTGGAAATCAGCCCATGAAGAGATCTATAAATAGTCTTATACCTTGAGATAATCTCTTAGGATCTCTGCATGGTCAAAGACCAGCTTTTCAAAAGGAATCTCGTCTTTGCTATAGACTATCGCTTCTTTCGCATCGTCCAAACCTCTGGGTATACCTTCTGCCCTGCAAATATAGACGACAGAGGCTGTATGAAAACGGGGATCACGCGAAGGGTCGGAATAGACGTTTAACAATGCAGTGATCTCCACATCAAGATCTGTCTCCTCCTTCATCTCCCGTACCAGTGCATCCTCGACGCGTTCACCGACATCGACAAACCCGCCGGGTATCGCGAGTCCAAGAGGAGCGTTCAATCGCTCAATAAGTACAATGCCTTGAAAGAGACCGTCTTGGTAGAGTTCTATGACGCCATCGACCGTCAACAGAGGGGTCTTGGGAAGAGACCTTTTCTTCTCTTCAGAAGCGTTTGACTTAACTCCCACAGCTTCTCATCTTTTGTACCAGTCCAACATATTCGTCTTCATACTTCCGGATAATCGCATCAAGGTATTCAAAATCGAACATCCTTTTCAAGTCCAGCTCTTTCGGCAGACTGATCGTCTTATTTCGATCAAGATACTCCAAGATTACCCATGCGGAATAACAGTCCAGAAAATAGGGAAGATGCTCTACTCCCAAAGAACGGATCTCTTCCATAGGTACGACTTCTAGCATCAATTTCTGAAGTTCGGCAGTCTTTGGCTCGTCGTGCCGTCTCAAG
>JBFFSC010000086.1:0-7445 GCA_041572615.1 Sulfurimonadaceae bacterium | reverse complement strand
TTTGAACAGGCTAAAAAAGATGCCCCTTCAATTATTTTCATCGATGAGATCGATGCGATCGGTAAATCACGTGCAGCAGGTGCCAATAGGGGTGGTAATGATGAACGTGAGCAGACATTGAATCAACTTCTTGCGGAGATGGATGGTTTCGGTACGGATACGCCTATTATTATCTTGGCCGCGACAAACCGTCCGGAGATTCTTGATCCGGCACTTATGCGTCCGGGTCGTTTCGACCGCCAGGTACTTGTAGATAAACCGGATTTCGAAGGTCGTCAGCAGATCTTAAACGTGCATGTCAAAGGTATTAAACTTGATCCAGATGCCGATCTTGTCGAACTGGCACGTTTGACAGCAGGTCTTGCGGGTGCAGATCTGGCAAATATCATCAACGAAGCGGCACTTTTGGCTGGGCGTAAAAAACAGTTGACCGTCACACAAGAAGATCTTCTTGAATCAGTTGAACGTGCTATTGCCGGTCTATCGAAGAAAAGCCGCCGCATTGATCCGAAAGAGAAACGTATTGTTGCCTATCATGAGTGTGGTCACGCCCTTATTGCAGAGATCACTAAAGGAGCGAAGCGCGTCTCTAAAGTCTCTATCATCCCGCGTGGACTGGCGGCACTTGGTTATACACTCAATACACCTGAAGAGAATAAATACTTGGCTCAAAAGCATGAACTGATGGCTGAAGTCGATGTGCTTTTAGGCGGTCGTGCAGCCGAGGAGGTCTTTATCAATGAGATCTCTACCGGGGCAAGCAACGACCTTGAACGTGCGACTGACATCATCAAAAACATGGTTCAAGTGTACGGGATGAGTGATGTGGCCGGATTGATGGTACTGGAGAAACAGCGTTCATCTTTCTTGGGTGGAGGTATGGGCTCTGCTAGAGAGTACAGTGAGAAGATGGCTGAGAACATGGATCAGCATATCAAAGATGAGTTGAAGAAGCATTATGATGATGTCATAGCATCTTTGAATACTTATAAAGATGCGATTGAGACGATGGTCTCATCCCTTTTTGAGAAAGAGACGATTGACGGAGATGAAGTCCGTAAGATCATTGCCGACTTTGAAAAAGAGAACGGTCTTGAATCACGTTTGCAAGAGAGTGATGAGAATAAAGATAAAAAAGGTGAGGTTGTAGAAGAGAGTACAGCTGAAACCGAAAGTAGTGAAGAGTGAATATACGTACAGACACCTTTGTAATATCACGCAGTGGATGGGACTTAATTGCTCCCCTGGGTGTCTTGACCTTTTTACTTCTTTTATCTGTCGGCTTAGAACTTTCAACCTTCCTTTTATTACTTTTACTCGCTTTTATCTTATATATCCATCGTAATCCAGAACGAATATCGACCTTTGGGCAGAACGGCTCTATTCTTAGCAGCATTGACGGTCATGTCAAAGAGATCATCTCCATTGAAAAGTCTCCTATCGATGGAAAACCGGGGTTTAAGGTCGTCGTGGAGTCTGGATACATGGATGTTGCCGTATTACGTGCGCCTGTAGGCTCAATCATGAGTGTTGAAAAATTACAGCGTGGCTCGATGCTGAGTCCAAAGTCTTCCGTATATGCTTTAAACGAGACGGCTGATATCAGATTCTCATCATCAGTCGGGGATGTACTGGTACGTCACACCTTAGACTCCTGGACGCGTCCCTTGCGTTTTGCCATCGAGGGTGAGATTACTCAAAGCCAGCGCTATGGCTATATGCTCAGTGGAAGAACATCGATCTTTTTACCGTCGAATTCGCGTGTCGCTGTGAAGGAAGGGATGAAGGTTGTCGCGGGTGAGTCAGTCATAGGCTTTTTCAGTGAAACAGCCTAAACAGCTCATCTATATTCTTCCCAACCTCTTTACAGCCGGAGGGATCTTCTCGGGTATGATGAGCCTTATCATGAGCGCATCGGGTAAATTTGAATTTGCTGCCTGGCTTATTCTATTGGCTCTTGTCTTTGACGGTATGGACGGACGTGTAGCCCGCATGACAAAGACGACATCGAAGTTCGGTCTGGAGTTTGACTCATTGGCCGATATCGTCTCTTTTGGTGTTGCTCCGGCTATGCTTCTGTATGAATATTGCGGTATGGAGTATGGCCGTTTCGGGATGGTCGTAAGCGGGTTGTATGTTGTCTTCGGTGCCATACGCCTGGCACGTTTTAATGTCATGACATCTGAGACAGAACCCTCTGTCTTTATCGGGGTGCCTATTCCGACGGCTGCAGTTTTTGTATCCATTTTGGTACTACTATATGAAAAGTACACGATAGATTCTTATATACTACTCATGATTGCAACACTGTTTGTAGCCGTTTTGATGGTCAGTAATATTCGTTATCCCAGTTTCAAAAAAGTTGACCTTCAAAAAGCAAACTTCATCAAGGTCCTTGTTGCCCTTGTTGTCAGTGCTTCACTGATTTTTATCTACCCGATAGAGTCACTGGCTATTCTTATCTCTGTCTACCTGATCTTTGGTTTTGCAAGAGCGACACTCTATTTTGTAAAGCAGTTGCAGAAAAAGTCACGACAAGGCAGTGAGTGAGGCGTGACACTCACTTGTTTTTTATTGAACCTATAGAAAATTTCATTGTTTGGCTATTTTGAAATTGAAGTATTGTGACTGAAAGTTCACATCGTTGATGTTTTTGAAAGAGATAACCGCACCTTGATTGTTCTTTGTCTGCAGGTATAGCAGGCCGAGGGCGAAACGGCTCTCTTTGTGTTCAGGGTTCTTCCTTCTTGCCAGCTCCAACAGGGCGATGGCATTGGCCGGATGGTTGGCTGCCGTTGCAGCAATAGCCCCTAGGAAGAGGGTATGAGAATCTTGCTGCTTATGGTTGTCGATGAGTTCATTGTAGATCGTATAGGCCTCTTCAAAGTCCTGTGTATAGATATTTACGAGACCAAGGGCCTGCATAATGCCGATAGGCCTCTCTTTTTCCATCGCATATTTATCTCTTAATTGTTGCTGCAAAGGACGGAGTGAACCCGTGAACTGTGCATACTGGGTATAAAGATGCTTTGTGATGAAGGGCCCGTAATAGTAATCATCCATAGTGAAGTTCTGACGTTTCAGGTGTGTAATCGCCTTGCGTGCAAACATCTTTTGCTCGTGTTTTGCATAGTGTGTGTCAATATAAAGAAGGTGCGGAAGTATATCGTTTGGTAAAAGGTTGATGAGTTTTTGGGAAAACTGCTGTGCATCTTCTTCTCGTCCCATACTCATAGCGATAAGGGTGTCAAAGACAAGGTAGAAAGGGCGCTCTTTCTTCTTTCTTTCCATCCATTCATAGGTGGCAGGAAGGTTGTCCTCTTTGAAATGGATAAGTGCGCGGTAGAGGTCAAACTCTTCATTTTTTGGCTCTAGTGCCAGGTCATGCTTTATAATTTTTGAGAGTGTCTCATGATCTTTGTTCAAGAGTTTGGATGTCATCAGTGCAAAGATTCCGGAGAGATAGTTCTTGGCATCAAGATGGTAGGACTTCAGAAAATGTTTGTGTGCAAGTTCGATCTGTCCGAGTTGCGCATAGGTCAGTGCTAGGTCATAATGGATAATAGGATGGCGCGGATAAAGCTCAGAAATCCGTATCAGGTTATCATTGGCTTCCTGCAGGCGGAAGTGCAATGCAGACTGTATGGATTTTGCAATATTGAAATTGACATTGGACAAAGAGGCACTTTGCATCAAATATTGGCTTGCACCTGTAACGTTATCAATAGAGACGTTGGCATTACCTTTTCGGATATAGGAAATGGTCTGGTTGGCGTTGAATATCTTATATGGGGTGAAATAAAAGAGGATCTGATAGATGCTTGACTGGTTGTGGATGATGTTCTCATGAAAATTCTTCTGTGCAAGATTGATATCAAAAAGAGACTCTTTCAGATAGGTTTGGACAGGATAGTGTTTATAGACCTCTTGCGGGTACATAGCGGTGATGTTGTCCAAAAGAGTGGCCGCATCGTGTATCTGACCTGATTTGAGGTTCACAAAGCTCAGGGCTAGTTGACTTTTGACAGGTTCAATACCTTGCTGGATAGCCAGACGCAGGTATTTCTTCGCGAGTGTAAGATCACCAAGATTGGCGTAGAGCAGTCCAAGGCTTAAGGTACTTTCATCCGGATCGGATTTTTCCAGGCCTGCAATCGCTTTATGATAGGAGGAGAAAAGCAGGTTGATCTTGGCGAGAAGCTGGTCTTGAACGGTGGAGTACTCATCAGAACTTCTATGTTTGAGCGGGGAGAGTGCTTCGATGTAGTTCTCTTGATAAAAGTTGATCAGTGCATAATAGTAGGAATACATAGGGGATGAGGCTTCTTGCGGAAGATAGCTTTGTGCCCGGTTGATATAGTTTGTAAACCGTTTTTTATCACCTAACTGCAGGGAGGCAACGGCAGCATTGAGTGCACTGACACAAAGGTTTTGGTTGTTCTTGATCGCTTTGTCAAAGTTTTCAATCGCACTTTCATACTGTTTGTCCTGCATCTGTGCAACACCCAGATTGTAATATGAGATGGATTCGCTGTAGGTGGCGATTTTTTCATAGAGTTTGAGAGCGGCTTCTTTATTATCTTCTTGATATAAGATGTTTGCACGCTTTATCATCTGTTCAAGTTCTGATGAAGAGATTTGTGGGGCCTCTTCCTGGATCGTCTGTTCCTCTGTAAACTCGATCTCTTTTTGATAGCGTTTTTTATCTCCGTCAGCCAATAGAAAGATAATCAGAAGTAGAAAAAGAAAGCTTACAACAGATCCAATGATAATATAGGTTTTATTGGAAGTGGCAGGTCTCTCTTCATACCGCTCTTCGAAGGTTTCGACGCCGGCGGCTTCTTCTTCCTCGATGATGATTATCTCTTCTTCTTGTTCCGCCACACGTTTCCTTTTTCTAAGGGATATTTGATATTTTATCTTTGTTTTTTATAGTTCTTGTTTTGGGGACTGCCGTATTTATGATAAGGCAGTAGAACCACTTATTGTATACATGAAAGCATTTTTCCTTCCATATTATGAAATAGCTCTTAGCATGATGTTTCTATTGCACATTAATAGCCGTTACAGAAGAGATGTTTCTGTATGAAATTTGAGCTTAAAACCCCATGTCTGATGTCGTTTCGATAGAAGTTTTATTATAGCACATTAGTGTATTGGGATTTGTCTGAAGTCTATGGATTTTGTTACAAGAAAGGATTCTGCCATAGCTCAACAGAGCTATAGTATTGGAAGTTTTTAGACGAGGGCTTGTCTGTTTTTGATGCTTTTTATATTTGCAAGCATCAGAATGGAAGTGATCAAAGCAACAGCGAAAAGAGCGACAAAGACATAGAGTGTATTGGTGTAGCTGCCTGTCGAGTCTTTGACATAGGCGATGATGATTGGTCCGGCAAGTCCTGCCAGAGCCCATGCAGTCAGGATATAACCGTGTATAGCACCGAGTTCTTTAGTCCCGAAGATATCACCGATATAAGCCGGAATGGAAGCAAAGGCCCCACCATAACAGGTCATGATGTAGTAGACCAGTACCGTAAACAACAAAACACTTGTAACCGTGGTAAGGAAATAGAAGGCAAGGATCTGCGTGATAAAGAAAAGGATGAAGACGACTGGTCGTGTAAGGTAGTCAGAAACACTTGCCCAAAGGATTCTACCTGCACCGTTGAAGATCCCCATAAGCCCGACTGCCGAGGCAGCTGCAAGAGCGGAAATTCCAATGACCTCCTGTAAAAGAGGGGAGGCAACGGAGATAATGGCAATACCGCAGGTCACATTGATAAACAGCATGATCCACAGTCCGTAAAATCTCGCAGTCTTGACCGCTTCGTTCCGTGTGATGTTGACGAGGTCTTCTGTTAGCTTCTTTTTGCCTGAAGCGATAGCCTTACTAAATCTCTCTGGCATAAATCCCTTTTCAGGATTAGCAAGATATTGTGCGGCAGCGAACATAATGATAAAGTAAATCGCACCCAGGATATAAAATGTCGAAGAGATGCCTACAATATCGATTAATATTTTGATGGCAGGACCGGAAATAGCCGATGCAAAACCAAATCCCATGATAGCAAGCCCTGTAGCCATACCGCGTCTGTCAGGGAACCATTTGACAAGCATGGATACAGGTGAGATGTAGCCTATTCCAAGACCTGCACCACCCAAGACACCATAGGTAAGATAGAGCAATGTTTTCGATTCAAGTGCTATAGCTACACCCGAACCCATGGTACCCAGGCCAAACAATACGGCAGCAAGTGTTGCTGCAGCTTTTGGACCCTTATGTTCGACAAATTTACCCATCAGTGCAGCAGAAAGTCCAAGAAAGAAGATGGCGATTGAGAAGGTGATCGTAACATCGGTGAGTGTCCAACCCATTGCAGATTGAATTGGCTTGACATAGACACTCCAGGCGTAGACGGAGCCTATACACATATGAATGGCCATAGCAGCAAGAGCCATAAACCAGCGGTTTTTTGTTTTTATCATGATTGTTCCTTTAATAAGCAGCAGATTGTATCCAATAAATTATTAGGTAGTATTATGAATTTTGCGCGGTTAAATATCTCAGCTTGTTCTAAAAAAAGAGCCGTTTAGGAGGAATTTAAAGTATAATCAGCATCGATTTCGAGCACAAAAGTCAAGATAATCAGGATGCTGTGATTGAATGTAATATAGCTCCTTATACTCTTCTTTAAGTTGTTTGCAAACAGCTTCATCTGGATTTTTGTAATACTCTTCAATAGGTTGATAGTAAGTTTCAGTTTGATTGATAAGTTTTTGAGGAAGTTCCGAGTCGATAAGCCCGTTAGAAATCAATTCATTGCAAAGGTCTATAATACCACCTAAAAAAGCGTATGCCATGACTTCACGAGATTCAGATAAATCGTAATTAAAAAGCGGATTTTTCATAGTTGCCTTTCCTACTTCTGTGTTTTATTTTACAGAATTAATATTATAAACCATTAAATTTTCAAAACACCACTTAAAACCCAACAAAACCTTTGGCAGTAAATAGGCAGTCAACTCTGCCTAATTTAACGAAAACCTTAACGAATATAAGGCTTCAGCACTTCAGGGATATCAATCGAACCATCTTCATTCTGATAGTTTTCCATAATAGCGACGATAGTACGTCCGACCGCAAGTGATGAACCGTTTAACGTATGTACCAAAGCGTTTTTCTTGCCATCTTTGAAACGGATCTTTGCACGTCTAGCCTGGAAATCTCTAGTGTTGTAGATAGATGAGATCTCACGGTAACAGTTTTGCCCAGGAAGCCATACTTCAGTGGATTTACTTTTGAGATATGTCTTTCAAAGTGTGTATCTATGTATGTTTAACTGAGGTCTATAGATTTATAGTTTTTGGTTAAGGCAGTAAATAGGCAGTTATGCTCATAGATGTACATTCTAATGACTGATAAGGTTCAATATCTAACTTCATTC
>JBFFSC010000085.1:0-7692 GCA_041572615.1 Sulfurimonadaceae bacterium | reverse complement strand
TAAGGAAAAAAAGTATAAAAGGGTACTGATGCTTAGGCCTATGATGAGTAGAGTGAGGATGATAAAACGGTTTTTGATTTCTGTCATGCTTTTCTAAAGCACTTTTTATGCCATAAGTCATTATAATAATTAGATGAAAGAAATATTGATAACGAATGATGACGGCTTTGATGCGAATGGCTTACAAGCATTGATCGAAGCACTTAAAGATGTGGCACATCTGACGATCGTCGCACCGACAAGTGAGAAGTCGGCATGTGGGCACTCTTTGACATTGACCAGACCTTTGCGTTTTGTCGAAGTAGATGACGATTTTTATAAACTTGACGACGGAACGCCAAGCGACTGTGTCTATCTGGCATTGCATTCACTTTACGGGGACAAAAAGCCCGATCTCTTGATTTCGGGGATCAACCGCGGTGCCAATATGGGTGAGGATATTACCTATTCGGGAACGGTTGCAGGAGCGATGGAAGCGGTACTGCACGATATCCCGGCCATTGCGATTTCTCAGGTACTCGGTGTCTCTCAGCATGGACTCGATGTTGACTATACCTTGGCACAAAAGGTGATAAGGGATCTGGTCTTGAAAGTATTTGCAGGTAAGTTCCCTCTTCCTCATAGAGAACTGTTAAATGTCAATATTCCACCTGATATCAAAGAGATATCCTATCAGGTGACCTACGCCGGATACAGGTTCTATGAGAATGATGCCCACCTGCATCGTAATCCACGGGCTGAAGAACACTGGTGGTTGGGCCTGCATCCTCTGCAGTGGAAAAAAAGAGAGGTAGAGGGTATGACAGACTTCGATGCGATAGAGGCGGGAAAGGTCTCATTGACTCCGGTCATGCTTGACTTGACGGCATATAGGTCTATGAGAGAGCTGGAGGCCTTTCTTGCCTAGGTACGAACGCTCAAGGATGCTGCTAGGCGATGACTTTGAGAAGCTTGGAAATGCCAAGATTCTGCTTCTTGGAGTGGGTGGTGTAGGAAGTTTTTGCCTGGACTGTCTGCACAGAAACGGGGTCCATGATATCACGATCATCGATTTTGATACCTATGATGCGAGTAACCAGAACCGTCAGATGTGGTCTGAACTGCATGAAGGAGAATCCAAGGTAAAAGCCCTGCAGCAACATTATCCTGAGGTCAAGGTCATGGATATGAAGATCACCCCGCAGTGGGTCGAAGCCTTTGATTTCGAGCCTTATGATCTGGTGCTCGATGCAATAGACGATATCCATGCCAAATTGGCTTTGGCCCAAAAGTGCTATAAAAAACTGATTTCCGCTACGGGTTCGGCAAAGCGTTTGGACCCAACAAAAATCGAAGTAGCAACGATTTGGAAAACCCACGGTGACAGATTTGCATCAAAAATTCGGTACGAGCTTAAAAAACGTCGGTTTTCAAAAAAATATCCCGTTATCTTTTCAACAGAACCTGCCCATACTACAGTCAAAGGGAGTTTTGTCGGTGTAACGGGTGCCTTTGGTCTGACTATGTGTTCACTGGCCGTGAAGAAGATTTTAGAGAAATGATTTCTCAAGAGGTTGATGGTGTCCGTTACATTCATGAAGAGGGGAGTCTGATCGCTGAATCCTACGGCCAAAAAAAACGGCTGTTTCTTGATGATAATGCCAAAGACTTTTGTGTCGGTGAATACGGTGATGGCTGTGGAGGCGGCCGTATTTTTGTCCTCTATGACAGTTATGTGAAGGTGTATGACCTTGACAATGGCGAGCCAATGCTTTTGCTTCAAGATCTGACTCAGGCCAAAAGTATCAGTAAACACGGTTGCGAACTTCACATTGAAACAGCCATGAAAAACGTAAGATTTAATCTCTCAACCATGAAGGAAGAATAGTGAAACTATTAGTATCGGCTTTGGAGCCGTCATCGAACCTGCACTTAAAAGCGCTCTACGAGCATCTAAACGGAGCAGAGCTTTGCGGTATATTTGACGAAAGCCTGGGGAGCCCCTTATACAGTCCCAAAGCTTTTTCCGTCATGGGGATAAAAGATGTTGTTGGGAAGATATTTGTAGCCAAAGAAGCGATGGCTGAGTTGGTGTTTTTAGCCGGTGACGCGGACAAGGTGCTGCTGATAGATGCCCCGGCATTCAACCTACCGCTTGCCAAAAAGATCAAGGAGAAGTACCCGGACAAAGAGGTCTCCTACTACATCCTTCCAAAGGTATGGGCGTGGAAGAAAAAGAGGGCGTTCAAGGTTGACAGGTATTGTGACAAGCTGCTCTCTATTTTCCCTTTTGAAGATCAGTTCTATCCACGTTCAATCTATGTAGGTAACCCTTTGATGGATGAGATAGAAGCGTTTAAAAATGAGGTAAGCCGGAACAACAAGGTGGCATTTCTCGCCGGAAGTAGAAAATCAGAAGTGCGTTCACTTATGCCTGTCTATCATGAACTGCGAACAAAGCACAAGGAGGAGGCTCTCTTGGTCATCCCTCCTCATTTCAGTGATGAGGAGATAGCAGAGCTCTATGGAGACATCTCAGCTTTTACTGTCATCAAAGAGACACACAAGGCTCTTTTTGAAGCGGACTTTGCCTATGTGTGCAGTGGGACAGCGACACTTGAGTCTTCTTTGATAGGGACGCCGATGGTCCTGGTCTTCAAGGCGAACCCTCTCGAATACTGGATAGGCAGGAAGTTTGTGAAACTCAAACATGTCGGTCTTGCCAATATCATCTATGACTTTGAGGATAAAGAGGAGATGCATACGGAACTTCTGCAGGAAGATGTCAATGTGCAGAGGATGTATGAAGTCTACGAGTCGATTGACAAAGAGAAGTTCTTGCAGCGCTCGATTGAGTTAAGAGAATCACTTGGCAAGAGTCGCCTGAAAGATGTGGCAGAGATAATATTGAACTAAGGGACAGCATCATGGAAGATATCTACAGTGCGATAGGAACGGTGAACGGGATTGTCTGGGGACCGCTTATGCTGGCTCTGATCCTCGGGACAGGGCTTTATCTGAGTCTGGGCCTAAAGTTTATGCCGATTCGGATGATCAAAGCAGGGTTTATCCTTATCTACAATGGACGGAAAGAGGATAAGAAAGAGGGAGAGATCTCTCCCTTCAATGCCTTGATGACTTCACTCTCGGCAACGATAGGAACCGGAAACATCGCCGGAGTGGCAACGGCCATTTTTATGGGGGGACCGGGAGCACTTTTTTGGATGTGGATGGCAGCTTTGCTGGGCATGGCGACAAAATATGCCGAGGCTGTCCTTGCTGTTCACTACCGTGAGCTTGATGAAGAGGGAAATCATGTCGGCGGGCCGATGTTCTATATTAAAAACGGTCTGGGTGAACAATGGAAATGGTTGGGGTTCCTCTTTGCTTTCTTTGCTTCATTTGCCGGTTTTGGCATCGGCAATACGATCCAGGCCAACTCCGTCTCACATATTCTTGAGTCTTCCTTTGGTGTTCCGGAGCTTTACAGTGGACTTCTCTTGGCTTTTTTGGTCGCGCTGGTACTGATCGGAGGTATCAAACGTATTGCCCATCTGGCGGGTGCACTTGTTCCTTTTATGGCGATACTCTATCTTTTTGCCGGCGTAAGTGTCCTGCTTTTGAACCTTACTGCTGTCCCTGAAGCCCTTGCTTTGATCGTCAGTTCCGCATTTACAGGTACGGCCGCAGCAGGTGGCTTTGTGGGTGCGAGTATATGGGCGGCGATGCAGTTTGGTGTGGCTCGGGGAATCTTCTCCAACGAGGCAGGTCTTGGATCAGCCCCGATTGCCCATGCTGCAGCGAAGACAGACTCTTCTGTGAGGCAAGGAATGGTTGCAATGATGGGAACCTTTATCGACACGATCATCATCTGTTCGATCACAGGTCTGGCAATCGTCCTCTCCGGCGAGTATGTTTCCGGTGAATCCGGAGCGGCACTCTCAGCTTTGGCCTTTTCAAGGATGCTTCCTTTCGCCGGTGAATATGTCGTCACCTTCGGGCTTATCCTCTTTGCTTTTACAACCCTGGTGGCGTGGAGTTTTTACGGAGAGAAGTCTGTCTATTTCATCCTGGGGCAAAAGGCGATCTTGCCGTTTAGGCTATTGTGGATAGTGGTCATCCCTTTTGGTTCGATGATGGATTTGAAGTTTATTTGGCTTTTGGCAGATACCTTGAATGCTTTGATGGCCTTACCGAATCTTATTGCATTATTGCTACTTAGTCCCGTCGTCTTCAAGCTGACAAAGAGCTATTTGGCTAAATAGGTTATAATATCCGCAAGAAAATAATAAATTTAGTTATCAAGGAACCATCTTGGAGCAGAAAGAACCGATGACAAAGTTCGGATATGAAAAATTATCCGCTGAAATGAACCATTTAAAAAACACAGAACGTCCTGAAATTGTCAAGGAGATCGAGGCTGCATTGGAGCATGGAGATCTCAAGGAGAACGCAGAATATCATGCGGCCAAAGAGAAACAGCGTCTGATCGATGCACGCCTCAATGAACTTTCAGATCTTTTAGGATCGGCACAGATCGTTGACCCTTCCGAACTTGAGCATGCCCGAGTAAGTTTTGGCTCGACGGTGGTACTGTGCGATCTCGAAACTGATGATGAACTTACCTATACAATTGTCGGGGGATGCGAAAGCAATCCTGAGGAAGGATTGATCTCGTTTAACTCTCCCCTGGCAAAACAGCTTCTTGGCAAAGAGGAAGGTGATGAGGTGAAGGCAAAACTTCCTGGCGGTGTAAAAGAGTTTGAAGTCATGGAAGTAAAATATCAGGAGATTGTGTTTGACTGTCACTAAGGTAGGTATTATCGGGGCCAGTGGATATACGGGTCTGGAACTGATTAAACTTGTGCTTGCACATCCGTACTTTGAACTTTCGTATGTATCGACCAGTGAGGGTGGGTGTAAACTTTCCGAACTGCATCCTGCTCTGCTTGATGTTTATGAATGTGACGTGCTTAAAGCGGATGCTGTTTCTGCTGCCGAAAAATCAGACCTTGTCTTCTTGGCACTGCCGCATAAGACGGCGATGGAGTATGTTAAAGAACTGATGAAGAGTGATGTGAAGATCGTTGACCTTTCAGCTGATTACAGGTTGGAGCAAGACCGCTATGAAGCACACTATTGCGAACATATCGATGCGGCAAATCTCGACAAATCGGTATACGGCTTACCGGAACTGCACAGAGAAGAGATTAAAAAAGCACAGCTGGTCGCCAATCCGGGCTGTTATCCGACATCAGCGATCTTGGGGATATTGCCTTTTGTAAAGTACCTTAAAGCGGGTTCAGACATCATCGTAGATGCCAAGAGCGGCGTGAGCGGTGCCGGCAAAAAGTGTACGGAAAACACTCATTATGTGAGTATCAACGATAACCTTTTTGCCTATAACCCCCTTGGTCACAGGCATGGCCCCGAGATATTTGAGAAGATATCACTCAAGACAGATAAAGCGTTCCAGGTACAGTTTGTCCCTCATCTTGTCCCGGCGACAAGAGGGATGCTCTCTTCAGTTTATCTCCAGTTGGATGAGGAGATAGATGCACTCTCTTTACTGCAGGAATATTACAAAGACGAGAAGATGGTCCGGGTACGCTCACATCCGGCCGATATGAAAAGTGTTACAGGTACAAACTTCTGTGATGTTTTTGTCAAGCAGTCAGGTACGCTTCTGTTTATCTCATCTGCCATAGATAACTTACTGCGTGGAGCAAGTTCACAGGCGATTGCCAATGCGAACCTGATGTGTGGGTATGAAGAAGCCACGGGACTTCCAACCCTCGCTTATGTCCCCTAATATAGTCCTTCAGGAGGGTGCGATCCTGATTGCGGATGCGCACTATTCAGCTAAGTATCCCCATTTTTTCTCTTTTCTACAGGCTTTGGATTCCGGGAAGATTGAGACGGGACAGCTCATTCTTATGGGAGACATGTTTGAGCTTCTTTTTGGTGTCATCAAACAGACGCATATCGATAATGCCGAAGAGATAGCACTATTAAACAAGTTGTCACAAGAGATAGAGATTATCTATTTTGAAGGAAACCATGATTTTGGTCTCAAAGAGATCTTTCCGCATATCAGGGTATACCCTTTGCAAGAACAGCCCCAGCTCGCGTTGTTTGATGAACAACAGGTACTGTTATCACATGGAGATACACAGACACCTTTAGGCTACCAGCTCTATACAAAACTGATCCGTAACCCCTTTATTTTAACTCTTGTCGGCATGATGGACAGACTCTGTTCACACTGTATTATCCGATGGCTGAAAAGCAGGGGTGAAGAGAAGAATCCCTGCTATAAAATAGATGGCTTTGATGATATTATCAAGGCGCGCTTGAAGTATTTGAAAGAAAAAGGTCCTAACGTCGTTATAGAGGGACATTTTCACCAAAATGTGAAATTTCCTCTTTACGGTTTTGATTATATCAATTTGGCCTCATTTGCTTGCAATCAGAAATATTTTATAGTACAATCTAAAGATAAGCAGCTATCTCTTCAGGAGACCCGATTTAAGGAGTCCTAGTGAAAAATGACAATATTTTAAAAGTCGGAACCAACGAGATGGAACTGGTCGATTTTAGAATACTCAAGCAAGAAGATGGTTACGTATATGAAGGCATTTATGGGGTAAATGTTGCCAAAGTGCGTGAGATTATCAGAAAACCTCGTTTGACAGAACTGCCGGGTGTGCCACATTTTATCGAAGGGATTTTTGATCTGCGTGGGGTAGTCATACCGGTTGTCAATCTGGCAAAGTGGATGGGGATAACTTCGCCGGAAGGGGCTGAAGACAATACCCGTGTCATCATTGCAGAGTTTAATAATATTTTGATTGGCTTCGTCGTACATGATGCTAAACGAATTCGACGTATTAGCTGGAAAGATATTGAACCGGCTTCATTTGCATCTGGCGAAGGCGCACTGGATAAGAGCAAGATCACGGGTGTGACACGTATCGAAGATGATGCCGTGTTGTTGATTCTGGACCTTGAGAATGTCGTACAGGAACTTGGTCTATATGCACCGGATAACGGTGAAGTGGCGGCTCACAAGGATGAGTTCAGCGGTATCGTCATGTTACTTGATGACAGTTCAACGGCAAGGAAGATCGTTAAAGATGCCTTGGTTCAGATGGGATTCAAAGTCGTTGAAGCGGTTGATGGGGAAGAGGGACTTCAGAAACTTCATGATCTTTATGAGATGTATGGAACAGAACTTAAGGACCATCTGCGTTTGATTGTATCGGATGTCGAGATGCCGCGGATGGACGGATTCCATTTTGCTGCAAATGTCAAAGAGGATAACCGTTTTGCAAATATCCCGATTGTCTTTAACTCGTCGATCAGTGATCACTTTTCTGAAATACGCGGTAAAGAAGCAGGTGGGGAAGCCTATCTGGTTAAATTTGATGCGCACACTTTTTATGATGAAGTCGCGCGTATCGTTAAATCTCACGTTGAGCAAGGGGCCTAAATATGGATGAGTTTCAGGAGATATTACAAGATTTTTTAATCGAATCATTTGAACTGATCGAACAACTTGACCAGGATCTCGTCGAGTTGGAGAGTACACCGGAAGACTTGGAACTTTTAAACCGTATTTTTAGGGTTGCACATACGGTCAAAGGTGCAAGTTCATTTTTAAACTTTGATGTCTTGACCCATCTGACACACCATATGGAAGATGTACTTAAC
>JBFFSC010000084.1:0-7780 GCA_041572615.1 Sulfurimonadaceae bacterium | reverse complement strand
CTTGGTGCAAAACGTGTTACAGTCATTATATTTCCCTGATTTATAGTGGCGCTATTTTAGTTAATCCTTGGTTAAAAGATGGTAAAGTTCTTCACTTTATTATGATGGATTTTTATGAAAAAACTTATTCTTTCTTTGCTCCTTGGCTCCCTTCTGCTTGCCGATATTATTGGGGGAATCGCTGTCACCATTAACGATGAGCCGATAACACTCTACGAGATCAAGCAGGAACAGGCAATCAGCAAACTTGATATCAAGCAGACCGTCGATCTTCTGATTCGTACTAAACTTGAAAAGATAGAAGCCAAGAAGCGCAATATCACTGTAAGCAATCAAGAGGTACTTGATGAGCTGAACAAGATGGCAGATCAAAACAATATGACACTGACACAGCTCTATGAAGCAATGAGTTCAGTACGCCATCTCAGTGAGTCACAGACAAAACAGAAGACCAGAGAAAAACTGCTGAAGCAAAAACTTTTCAATGCTATTGCTATGTCTGAGATGGAAGAGCCGACAGAAGAAGAGCTTGAAGAGTACTACAATCTTCATATTGATGAATACCAGACACCAAAATCCATCGACACCATGCTCTATAGCAGTACTAGCAAAGAAGCCCTTGAACAGAAAATATCAAATCCTATGATGAACATCCCCGGTGTGCAGACTCAAGCGCAGACGCTTGAGACAGCTGCGATCAATCCAAGATTGGCTCAACTCCTGATCCAGACAAAAGATGGAAGTTTTACACCGGTTTTACCGCAAATGGGTTCAACGGGGCATATGGCCTTTTATATCATGAAAAAGAACGAGCTGAACACGCCTCCGCTCGAACTTGTCCGTGAACAGCTTCAGGCAAAGATCATGGATGACAAACGTGAGCAGATCCTTAGTGAGCACTTTCAGCGTATGCGTGTCAATGCCGATATCAAGGTTTTAAGACTGCCTGAGGAGTAAAAGACACTCTTCTACCCTGCCCTAACTCTTCTGCTTACATCTTGCCCAGAATAAGCGCAACCCAAAATTCTTGCTAAAAATCGATAACAGCAATCAGCATGAACAGTATCATTTATCAATGATATAGATATTGTGAAGAAACAAGTAGACGGTTTAAATTATATGTGTGAGACAGATGAAAAGCACCTGGTGTGCTTTTATCCGCTATAACGTTCCAAATATTTTGTATCGAAGTTATTGGAGATAAAATCTTCGTTTTCCATCATCTTCTGATGAAATGCCACCGTTGTCTTGATACCGGTGATCTTAAACTCTGAAAGTGCACGATGCATCTTTGCAATAGCTTTCTCACGGTTCTCTGCATAGATGATAAGCTTACCGATCATCGAGTCGTAGATCGTCGGGACAATATATCCTGCATGGGCATGCGTATCGATACGGACACCGTTTCCGCCCGGTGTCATCCAGTCACCGATCTTACCCGGACACGGAAGGAACTTGACAGGATCCTCTGCCGTGATACGACACTCAATAGCATGTCCAGAAAGTGTGATCGACTCTTGAGCCGGAAGCTTCTCACCTTCGGCAACACGGATCATCATCTCGATAAGATCCACACCTGAAACCATCTCGGAAACTGTGTGTTCGACTTGGAGACGAGTGTTCATCTCCATAAAGTAGAAATCAAGATTTGAATCTAAAAGGAACTCGAAGGTACCCGCGCCTTCATACTTGATAAATTGTGTTGCACGAACTGCCGCAGCCCAAAGACGCTCTCTCACCTCTTGAGTAAGTACAACGGCTGGAGACTCTTCGATGAGCTTTTGGTGACGTCTCTGCATCGAACAGTCACGTTCACCGACATGGATCACGTTACCATGGGAATCTGCCATGACCTGAACCTCGATATGACGTGGGTCTTTGATAAATTTTTCCATATAGATAGTTCCGTCACCAAAGGCCGTGATCGCTTCTGATTCTGCTGCCAGGAATGCATTTTCCAGGTAAGACTCATCTTCAACCACACGCATCCCGCGTCCGCCACCACCTTGGGCAGCTTTCAAGATAACCGGGTAACCGACGATCTTGGCACGTTTTTTCGCATCTTCGATATCGGTGATCGCACCGTCTGAACCTGGAACGACAGGGACATCAGCCTTGATCATGACATCTTTTGCCTTTGACTTGTCAGACATCAACTGCATGACTTCGACCGTCGGTCCGATAAACTTAATCTTATGGTGTGTACAGATCTCAACAAAGTGTTGATTTTCAGAAAGGAATCCATATCCCGGGAAAATAGCATCACAATGTGTGACTTCCGCTGCAGCAATAACAGCTGGGATATTCAGATAGGACTCAGAACTCGGTCCGTCACCGATACAGATTGCTGCATCGGCAAGCTCCAAATAGTGAGCACCTTTGTCAGCTTTGGAATAGATAGCAACCGCTTCTTTACCCATCTCTTTGATTGTACGGATAGCACGAAGAGCGATCTCGCCACGGTTGGCGACTAAGATTCTTTTGATCTCAGCCATGATTACATTTTCTCTACGACGAACAATGGCATATCATATTCAACAGGTTTACCATCTTCAACGAGAATTTTGAGGATTTTACAGTCAAACTCCGCTTCAAGCTCGTTCATGATCTTCATCGCTTCAAGGATTGCCAATGGCTGTCCTTTCTTGACCACATCACCCTCTTTGACAAACGCAGGAGAGTCTGGAGACGGTGAAGCGTAATATGTTCCGACCATTGGAGACAATATCTTATCACCCGCAATCTCTTCCGCTGCCGGAGCTGCTGCTGGTGCAGGTGTAGCTGCTGCAGGTGCAGTTACTGCTGCCGCTACTGGTGCAGGCGCTGCTACCGCTGTTGCGATTGTTGCTTTTTCAAGTTCAATAGAAAAACCCTCTTTGTTAATTTTAAGTGAACTTAGAGTGCTGTCATCGAACTCTTTCATTAGTGATTTTATCTGTTTCATATCCATCGGATTATGTCTCCTAAAGCAAATTTTGTAAAAAATAGTGTGATATAATATCGAAATTAAAATTAAGATTAAGTAATACTATTAAAAAGGGTTAGAATATGGGATTGAAAGCGGATACTTGGATACGTGAAGAGGCTGTTAAAAATGGGATGATTTCACCTTTTTGTGAAGATCAAGTCGGCAAAGGTGTAGTCAGTTACGGTCTAAGTTCATATGGTTACGATATCCGCGTCAGCAATGAATTTAAGATCTTTACGAATCTTAACTCTACCGTCGTTGACCCTAAACATTTTGACGATGCCAATGTTGTAGATTTTACAGGTGATGTCTGTATTGTTCCGCCCAACTCATTCGCCCTGGCAAGAACGGTTGAGTACTTCAAAATCCCGCGTGATGTCCTGGCTATCTGTCTGGGCAAATCGACGTATGCACGCTGCGGTATCATTGTTAATGTCACTCCGTTTGAACCTGAGTTTGAAGGGCATATCACTATTGAGATCTCAAACACGACACCCCTTCCTGCAAAAATCTATGCCAATGAAGGGATTGCACAGGTACTTTTCCTTCAGGGTGATGAAATCTGTGAGACTTCGTACCGTGACAAAAGCGGTAAATACCAGGGGCAAGAAGGTATTACTCTGCCTCGCATCCTAGACAAACACTAAGCTGATGAAGTACCGGATCTCTACAGTTGCACTGACGATCCTTCTTGTCATCTTCGCCGGTGTTCTTTTCCCTGTAATCTTCAGTGTGACCGACAGGTTTCTACGAACGCTCTTTAGCGGACTTAACCCCACTGCCTTGACGATAGCAAGTTTCAGCTGGCTTTTGATCTTTTATTACTTTGGAATAAAGCTCTCCGTTGGTTATATTGTCAAAGAGTTTGAGATTGGACACAAAAAGAGACTTTTTGCCTACAGCAACCTTGGTTTCAGTGCGATGTGCCTGCTCTTTTATATCTCACTGCTCTCTTATTCATGGCTTTCCAATCTCATCTGGGGAAGTTTTTATCTTATCACTATCGGCATGTTCTATTGGATCAGTTCCAAAGAGCTTTTGAACAACGAGAACTTATAAGAGCTCCAAGACCTTTTCAGGCGGTCTTCCAAGCACTGCCTTGTCACCTTTAATGACGACAGGACGCTCGATAAGTTTTGGATGTGATGCCATTGCTTCGATAAGCTTCTGTTCATCTGTCTCATCTTTAAGCCCAAGCTCTTTGTAGATTGCCTCTTTTGTACGCATCAGTTCACGCGCCGATATGTTCAGCTTTTTCAAAACCGCTTTAATATCATCGACTGAAGGAGTCTCTTCCAAATATTTGACCACCTCGGCCTCGACACCTTTCTCTTCTAAAATCCCCATCGTTTGACGTGACTTTGAACAACGCGGGTTATGCCAGATCGTATATGAACTCATAGTTTCTCCATGTAATAATTTAGTTTTTTTGAATTATACTCAAATCTAAATCTCAGCAGTACACAAAAGATTCACCCATCACTGGGCTTTATTTTTAACCAGATTCCCGCTTACAACTGCTTCTCGTATCTGAGCTGCAACGTCATTGTATCCTGACGGGCTGCTAGGCAGCATGATCGTATTGGAATCTGATTGGGCAACGTCTTTAAGCGTATCAAAATACTGAGTGATAAGAACCAGGTTCAGTACTTCACTTGTTTCGATATCACCGACTTGTTTCATGTCCTCAATGCTATCTTTGAAACCGGAAACAATGGCCTTTCTCTGATTAGCGATACCCTCTCCCTGAAGTTTTTTGCTTTCAGCCTGCGCCTCTGCTTCTTTGACCATGAGAATTTTGGCAGCTTCAGCCTTTTCCACAGCCGCCAGTTTTTCTCTTTCACTCGCTACGATCTCATTCATTGCCTGCACAATTCTTTCATCTACATCGATATCTGTTACAAGTGTTTTAATGATCTCATACCCAAATCCGCCGATAGCTTCTGATAACTCTTTTTTTATAGCTATTGCTATTTCATCCTTCTTTTCAAAGACTTCATCCAGCTTCATTTTTGGGATTTCCGCCCTTACTACGTCAAACAGATAGCTATTAATCTGGCCTTCGACATCCTCCAGTTCATAATATGATTTATAGATCTTTTCATCATTATCTTCTATCCTGTACTGGGCAGAGACAACAACATCTACAAAAACATTGTCCTTGGTTTTCGTGGATACTTTGACATCAAGCTGCTGTATGCGAAGAGATTGGGATGCGACAATCTGGTCAATCAGGGGTATTTTGAAGTTGATCCCTGAATTGCCGACTTTTACAAATTTTCCAAAACGCTCTACGATCTTCACTGTGTTTTGCGACACCTGAAATGCAGTGTCCAAAGACAGAATCCTTAAGATATCCAGACCTTCGTCTATTCCCTTTTTTAACATTATATTTCCTCACCTGCAATGTAATATGATTGTGCTCAATCAATATCATTCTACAACAGAAGTCTTACTATTTCTACAACATCAAAAAGTTATAACATTATTTTTAGTTATATAGTGTATTATTAAGTATGTATAAAAATATCAAATCATTTACCAAGATCGCTGAGTTTGGACGAAAACTATTGTCTCGTCCCTCATTGGAGTTGGCTATCCCGCTTATCTCCTCTTATGCCAGAGACCTCTTAGAGGCGGATCGCTGCTCTGTCTTTATCTATAACAAAAAGAAGGACTGCTTATGGACAGTCCTTGCCGATGGTGTCGGGGAGATCGAGATAGCGGCCAATGAAGGTATCGCCGGAGCTGCCTTTCAGGACAAAAAAGCACTGGTCGTCAACAACCCCTATGCTGACAGTCGCTTTTCATCCAAAGTAGACCATGGGACCGGTTATATCACTAAGAACATCATCGCTACACCGATATTTGACGCCTTTGGCAAACCGATCGGAGTCCTGCAGCTGTTGAACAAGACTGATGGTGAGTTTGATGAAGAAGACAAGCGCCTTCTTACTTTCTTCAACCATTATATCAGTGGCTATGTCGAACTGGCAAATTATTTTAATGAGGAAAAAGTATAAACGGATGAAAAACCTGAAACTTGTTGTTCAGCTATTAAGTAACTCGTTTAAAGACCTCTTGCCAATCATCCTGGTAATCGGCTTTTTTCAGATCTTTATCCTGCAACAAGTTCCCAAAGATATGAGTTCTATACTTCTTGGGCTCATCATCGTAGCCGTCGGACTGGCTATTTTCATACAGGGACTAGAGATAGGTATCTTTCCTATCGGGGAGAGCCTTGCCCATGAGTTTGCGGCCAAAGGTTCAGTCATCTGGCTCTTGATCTTTGCCTTTGCGATCGGCTTTTCTACAACCGTGGCCGAACCGGCGCTTATCGCGATTGCCAAAAAGGCGCAACTCATCTCAAGTGGGCGTATCGATGCTGACACCTTGCGCCTGACCGTCGCGCTCTCCGTAGGCGTTGCCATTGCTCTGGGTTCCTGGAGGATCATCACCGGGCACCCTATTCATATCTATATTATTACAGGCTATGTCCTGGTCGTTCTCTTCACTTTTTTTGTTCCCGTAGAAATTGTAGGTCTCGCCTATGATTCCGGCGGGGTAACGACCTCTACCGTCACTGTTCCTCTCGTAGCCGCTCTTGGTGTCGGTCTCGCTTCGAGCATACGCGGTCGCAATCCTGTCATCGACGGTTTTGGTCTTATCGCCTTTGCCTCACTGACACCTATGATCTTTGTTCAGGGATATGGGCTGATTGTTTACAACCTTGAGTTTGACACTGTCTCTTTGGGCAATGAAGTTCAGGCAGCCTCCGAGGTCATCGTCGACAAGTTCTCGGCATGGAACCTTTTCTATGAACTTGTCAATGTGGTTAAAGATGTCATCCCTATCCTTGCTGTCATCTTCTTTTTTCAATATGTCATTATACGAAAAGAACTGAAGATGCTGGGAAGGATAGCCATCGGCATCCTCTTTGTCATCATAGGACTGTATGCGTTTATCATCGGTCTTGAGATGGGTCTCTTTCCGATCGGTGAGACGATGGCCCTGCAACTAACAGCCCAGGACAACCTCTTTTATATCTATCTTTTCGGTTTTCTTATCGGGTTTTCAACGACCATGGCCGAGCCTGCCCTTCTTGCCGTCGCCATGAAGGTCGAAGAGATCTCCCAAAAACGTATTCGTCAGATGATACTGCGTATATCTGTCGCTTTTGGTGTTGCCATCGGTATCGCTTTGGGGGCCTATCGGATCGTAGAAGGCGACCCGATTCACTACTATATTATCGTCGGCTATATCATTGTCATCATCCTGACATTTATGGCCCCTAAATACATCATACCTATTGCCTATGATTCGGGAGGTGTAACGACTTCTACCGTTACCGTCCCTCTTGTTGCGGCCTTAGGATTGGGCCTTGCGACCCAGATAGAAGGGAGAAGTCCTTTAATCGACGGCTTTGGCCTGATCGCCTTTGCCTCACTCTTTCCGATGATCACGGTGATGGCATATGGTGTGATCACTCAATATCTGGCACGAATGGATAAAGAAAAAAAACAATCTGAACAAGGAGATGAACAATGAAGTTTTCAACAGTAGTCGCTATCGTCGCTGAGGAGCACGAAGACACGGCAATTGATATTGCCAAGGCCAATGGTGCGGGTGGGGTCACCATCTTAAATGGCCGTGGTCTGGGCCTGGGAGACAAAACGACATTCTTTGGGCTGACCTATGAACGGGCGGATTCCGTACTGATATTCGTGATGGAAAAACGCAGCGCACTTAAAGTCATCAAGGCAATAACACAAGAACTTGAACTGGACCAATCCGGCAATGGACTCGTCTTCT
>JBFFSC010000083.1:0-7889 GCA_041572615.1 Sulfurimonadaceae bacterium | reverse complement strand
TTTTGCGCCAAGTTTATCAGGGCCGCTTCACCTTCTTCTTTCTCCGGCATCATCTCTTTTTCAAGATAATGGCTTGCTCCAATCGCTATACGTCCATTTTTCTTGGTGGCGGAAATTGAGACCTCATGATGGACTGTCGCAGACAAAGATGTCGAACTCTCAACTTCACAGCGCTGGCCATATATACGGCGGAGCTTGATATACGGCTCCTTGAACACCTCTTGTGATCCTCCCGTACAGAGTATCATCCGCTTCGCTTTGTATGCACCTACATGCCACAGACCCTCTTCATATTTCGGTGTGTTGACCTTGAGCGTTTTATAGGCGATGCCTTCAAGCATTTTCTGACACACTTCCCTTGCTTCGACAATCGCATTGTTTTTGATATAGACATTGGAAAAAGAGTTGGCGTAAGCTGTTAAAGAGGCTGCCAACCGAGCGGGAACTTCTGCCGTCTGTAAAGACGTGTGTGCTTTGAAATAATCGACCTTCTCGTTCTCGTCTTCATATTTTGCGATATGCAGAAGCGGTGCCAGAGTCGTCTGTTCTTCAAAGTGTTCATGATAAAAGGTGAGTCCATATAGATAGGCTTTTTCTATCAACTCTTTCAAAGGACCCGATTTGGAGATTTTTGGATTGATGAAGGCCCCTGCCGCACCGCTTCCACCTGAAGCGATTTCATCTGATTCAAGGACAAGGACATTTTGGCCACGTTTCTTAAGCGAATAGGCCAAAGCGCAACCATTGATACCCGCACCTACGATGATGATATCAAATGTCTGCATCGATCAGATCGATATCTCTTTGATATCTGCTACAGATTTAAAGCTTTTATAGACAGAAGATATCAGGTGTTTACGATTGTTCCTGATATTTTCATCATCAGCATTCACCATGACCTTATCAAAGAAAGTGTCAAGTTCCGGTTTCAAGGAGAAGAGTGCCTCGAAATGTGTCTCATAATCGTCATACTTTTTGGAGACAACCCTGTTATAGGCATCATACAAAGATTTTTCCGCTTCATTCTCAAAAAGAGCCGTACTGATATCAAGATCACTATCAAGGTTAACGTCTTTCGTGATATTCGCAACCCGCTTGAAGGTTGAAAAACTCTCAGAGAAACTTTCAGAGTTAGCAATACCCTCTAAAGCCTTGATCTTTGCGTCAATCACACAGATATCCAACTCGCCTGCGGCAATAACTGCTTTGATAATCGAAGGGTTAACCTTATAGAACTGGTTGATACGTTCAAGAAAGAACTCCTGAAGGCGTCCGTAGTCAAACTTCTCATATTGATTTCCGAAGCGTTCTTCCAAGGAGTCGATATCAAAGTCAAAACCATACTGGTTGACAATACGTATTATTCCGTTCACTGCACGTCTGAGGGCAAATGGGTCACGTGAACCTGTCGGTATTTGGTCCACACTGAACAGGCCTACAAGTGTATCTAGTTTATTTGCCAAAGCAACCACTGCGCTTACAGGTGTTGAAGGAAGTTCCGCATCCTCACCGTCAGGTAGATATTGTTCCTTGATCGCCAAAGCGACCATCTCATCCTCTTTCTGTGCCAGCGCGTAATAGTACCCCATCAGTCCCTGAAGTTCAGTGAATTCAAAGACCATTTCGCTCATCAAGTCGGCCTTGGAAAGCTCAATCGCGCGTTCAACACTCTGTACATCTACGCCATATGCTTTAGCCAGGATCTCACCGATCTTTTTCTCTCTTTCGATCTTGTCCAGCAAAGTTCCCAGACCGTTCATAAAGGTGACTTTTTCAAGACCATCATTTATGAGCGTACGCTTAAGGTCATTGTCATAGAAGAAAAGACCGTCCGCCAAACGTGGACGCAGGACTTTTTCATTTCCTTCGACCACTTTCGAGAAGTCATCCGTCAGAGCATTGGATACGACAACAAACTTATTGGTCAGTTTGCTATTTTTAAAGACGGGAAAATAACGCTGATGCTCTTTCATCGATGCGATGATCACTTCAGGAGGAAGACGTAAAAAAGACTCGTCAAAACTTCCCAGCAGCGCTGTCGGGTTTTCTGTTATTGCGACGACTTCATCCAAAAGCTCTTCATCTCTTTCGATCTCTACACCAGCTTCTTTTTCGATGCGCGCAAAACCTTCAAGAATGGCTTCACGTCGTTTGATTGGGAAAAGTGTTACAGCGGATGTCTCCAGCAGGTCAAAGTATTCTTTTGCTCCGGAGACCTCTTTGGCATCAAACGAAGCGATACGGTGCACATAGGTGTGTTTTTGCGACTTGACACCGAACAGTTCCACATCTACAAGTTCATCATTCATCATCACATTGACCCAACGGATTGGACGGATAAAGCTTTTTTCAAGGCTTCCCCAGCGCATTGACTTTCCAAAGTTCAGACTTTCGATAAAGGCATTAATCATCTCTTGAAGCAGTAATTTGCTGTCCTGTCCTGATATCTCTTTTTTATAATAGAGAACTTCCTTCCCGCCCTTTTCACTACGAGAAAGCTCATCAACACTTACACCGCATTTACGTGCAAAACCCTCGCATGCTTTTGTCGGCTTTCCATCTGCATCAAAAGCGATAGCGACAGGTGCGCCAAAAAACTCTTCAACCGTATCAGGCTGAGACACATTAAACTCTCTGTGCCATAATACCAGGCGACGTGGCGTATAGTAAAATTCAAAAGCACACATAAGAGATTTCTCTTCAAGAAGCTTTGTCCATTTTTTCTCTATGTTATTCAACTCTTTCAGTAAAGGAACTGCTGGTAGTTCTTCGACACCAATCTCGATCAGTAATGGTTGCAACATCAATAAACCTTAATTTTTATAAGCTATATCTTTAATAGTTTTGTGATTCTATCCAATTATGGGTTAAACGTAGTTGACCTCGTGTTTCATTTCAAATCTCTTCTCTTTATCGCCTGCCTTTAATCTAGATGAAACTAGAATTAACTTTAAAAACTTATGTTTAATTAAATATTCAGAAGGATACAATACCGCATAATTTCAATTAGGAGCAGAAAATGCCAAAGATTAACAAATATGTAGACATTGATACAGTTGAGCGTGAAGCTAAAAAAGATTTAATCGATCGTCACTCTCCATTCATCACTGTAAGCGGTGATGCGAAAAAAGGTGAGATGCTAGCAGTAAACGTTAAAATGGGTCAAGAATATACTCACCCGGATGATTTCGATCACTTCATCGAAAGCATCACTCTTTTCGACGGTGAAACTAAACTTGCTGCTGCTGAGTTTGTTCCAGGTACACTTGGTAACGAGAAGTCTCACGCTGAAGTAACATTCAACATCCGTCCAATGGGTAAAAAACTTAATCTAGTTGCTCACGGTTACTGTACTAAACACGGTATCTGGGAATCAACTCCAGTTGAAGTAGAAGTAGCTCAATAATCGCTTCTTCTGCCGGCAGGCTTAGACCTGCCTCCTTCTCTTTATAAAGCCCCTTAGTTTTCTATCCCTTCTATTCCAGATGCATCATCTATTGCTTTCATCAACCCATTTTTGTATTCAGATGGCTTCAATGACACTACCTTTTCTCTTTGCTTGGTGAGAAGCGCTTTGAACTCCATCTCCATACTCTTGTCCTGCTGCTTTCGTTGTAGCATATAGTACCAGCACAGGTCGTTAATCCAGTCACTTATCTTCATATATCCCCTGTCAAAATCATTTTGTCTCTTTGCAAACTTGTGGTGAGATGCCTTGAAGTAAAGCTCGTTATTCAGTTTTTCAAAATCCATACCTAAGCATATCTGTTATAATCATATGGGTGTAAAAATATGACAAAAAGAGAGCTTTTATGAACACGATGTATGAGATAGAAAACAGACTGTCTTACTTCTTCAACAGAATCAATGATGGTGATACAAATTTCACACAAAAAGAGAAGACGGAGTTTCAAGAGTTAAGGTCTTTGCTGAACAAGATCATGAATGAAGGTTTAAAACTTCAGATCGACTTGGAAGAAGTTGAAAGCACTTACGGCCAAGAGTTTGCCAAAATCGAGCATCAGACACATACCACCAATATTCTCGTCTCTAAAAAATCAGCTGATGTTCTCAAGAAGATCAAGCAGGATGTCCCTGAGGTCAACTCCTATGAGGATGCACTCGACTACCTGATATCACATTATTACAAATAAGCCCTGCCCTGAATTTTCATCTGCGATAGATCAACTGTTTGAAAAACTTTTTATATGCATTTAACGCTTGCTTGGATACACTAAGACATTAAATTTAGGATCGTGTTTGAAGTCTTATCAAAACCTTGTACTGCTAAAGTCCCTTTACCGTTATAAATCACTCGGTTTCTCTTACATAGACCCGATAAGTGTCAACAGTGACGAAGAGCCCTTTTCAATGGTCCTTCCTTCTGACTTGAACAGCTTGCATAAGCAGATGGCACAGTGTCACCTGTGTGATCTCAGTAAATCACGCCAGCGTGTCATGACCGGTTTTGGTAATCCCAATGCCGATATCATGTTTATTGACGGTTCACCTTCAATGGTCGAAGACGAGAGTGGAGACAGTTTCAGCGGACGCTCCGGTGCTTCCTTGAAGAAGATGATCGAAAATGTTTTAAACCTCAGTATCAACGATGTCTATTTGACGCATGTCCTGAAGTGTAGGCCGTCACATCAACACAATATACTTGAGTCTGAGCTTTCCAGCTGCAAGCCTTACCTCTTCAAACAGATCGAACTCATCAACCCCAAGATTATTGTCACCCTTGGTGAGTTGGCCTATAAGAGCTTAATCAAGGATGAGACTGCCTTTGAAACTGTTAGAGGGCAGAAGATACCTTACGAACAGAAGACTCTTGTTCCTATCTACCATCCTTCACATCTGTTACGAAACCCTTCACTAAAAAAGTGTACAATGACTGACCTGATTAACATTAAAGGATTATTATAAATGAAACACCTCCTGTTTTTATCATTGGCTTTCATGTTTCTGCATGGCCAAAGTTTTTTAGTTTCATCCATACCACTTCCAAAAACCTATATACTTAACACCGATGAGAAAGAGTGTGATAATGCCTGTCTCTACCAATTGATCGAAGATGAACGTTTTTTCAGTTTTTTAGCCCATGCCAAGGACAAGATAGACGATCCTGTTCTTAATGACATACTGCTGATGCAGACCTCTTTGTTCAATGTCGAGCGCATGCGCCAGTACACCGAACTTAAGATTGCCATGCTGCTGCCATATAAAGTCATAGGCAGATATGCCTACTCCACCACCAATGCTGCCTTTGCCTATTACCTGACAAAGAACAGGGCTTTTGAACTAAGAACCTACCACGCAGAATCAGAAGATGCCCAGGAACTTGAGAAAGTACTTCAAAAGATCGAAGAGGATGATTTTCATTATGTCATTGCACCACTGACCTTGAAAGGTGCACATAATGTTGCTTCATTGGACCTTCCGATGCACATCTATTTCCCTACCATCCACAAGGATGATATGAATGTCTCAACTGACTACATCTACTACGGCGGCATCAACTATAAGAAACAGATGGAAAGCCTGATGCCTTACGCATCTACCCCGTTGACTGTTTTTTATGACAAGAACGCTCTGGGAGAAAAACTGACACAGATCACAAAAGAAGAGTATCTCTACGCCTTTGATCAAAACATAACGAAAGACCGCATCGTCTATAAAGATGAAGATGGAGTAGAACTTAGTGCGGAAGAGTTGGAAGACCTTAACCTGACTTATGCGAGCACACCAAAGTTCTTCTCTTTTCCGATTGCAAAGCACACCTCCAACCTGCAGGCACAGATGGATGAGAATATGAAGATTCAAGAGGGATCTTTCTTCGTCAACACGCCGGTCGTAAAATCTGCCATGGTCATGTCACAGCTGACACTCTATGATGTCAATGCATCCAACGTACTCTCTACGCAGATAAACTACAACCCCGAACTTCTGCTGCTTACACAGCCAAAAGACAGGGAGAATATGCTTATTGCCAATTCGATCAACTATCATAACAATGTTATGATCGAATCGAACTCATTGCTGCAAAACAATATTGTCTACGACTGGATAAATTATGCGACAACGATCGGTGCAGACTATTTTTATCACATGATCACGTCTGCACACAGGGAATATCCTCAAGAGATGATACACAATCAGATTGAATACCCTATTTCAATAGTCAAACCGACTTTTTCCCGTTTTATTACGGTCGAAAAGATCGAAGAAGATATCTATGATGAAGAGGGAGAAGATATCTAAGCCCTATTCTGGCACTCAGGGTTGATTGATATTATCAATCTTCTGCTGGAAGAGTCTTCCAATATGTTCCTGTGCTTGTTTGCTCATACGTCCGATTTTTCCGTCTTTGACAAACCCCAGTTTGATATCCATATCAAAAAGGAGCTCTTCTTCCTTGTATACAGACTGCTTTAACAGCAATGAGCTTGCCTTAAGACTTAGGATTTGCGTCTTAACCTCAAGGATGTCGCCCAATTTGGCAGAGGCCTTGAATTTTGCTTCCAGACTGGCAGCGACAAACTCTCCGCCTTCAAGGTGAGGGGTATTCCCATCTTGAAAAAAATATTCACTTCGAGCTCTTTCACAGAATTTCAGATAGTTCGCATGGTAGACGATCCCGCCCATATCCGTATCTTCATAATAGACTCTTACTTTCATCTCAAACCCTTTTATTTACCTGCTTCCTGTTTTTTTCACAAATATGACAGCTGAAACATTCACTAAATAGCTAAAGTTAAATACTGCTTTGACAATATTTTTTTTCATATTGTACACAAGATACAAGGCAAATACCTAAATGTCTTGTATGCAACAGTCATAACCCATTAGCTCCATGTCTCTTTATTTAAAAAATTCATAACATATATATGACCCCGTACATTCCAAAGCACTTTTATAAGCATTTTATATTTATAGGGATAGTATATAAATATAAACTATATATAACTCACAAGGAGTTCCAAATGAAAACGTTTCAATCAGGATATAAGCAATTTGGCTTCATCATAACGACATTGTTTGTACTTTTATTTAGTATGATGGCCGTAGGCTGTAGTGGTGGAGACAGCGGTAGCAATAATAGTAATGACATTATTGTCGAAGCACCGGGTGTACCCACTAACTTTATTGTTGCAGCGTCAGCTGCAGGTGGGGATTTGTCTGCCACGCTGTCCTGGTCAGCACCAACAACAGGTGGTGAGCCGACCTCTTATGAGATCTATCGCAGCAATACAGCTGACAACCTCTTTGATCCGGACAACCACCTTCTCTCCCTTCCGGTCACAACCTTTGAGTTCATCGACAATGCTGGGCTTGAGAGGGGTGTGACTACCTACTGGCTTGTCGCCGCTAAAAACGCTGGTGGAGAGACCCCTACACTACCGGGAGAGTACACTCCCTCTGGTGGTGGTGGCGGTGAAGTCGATAAATATGGAAACAACTTCGCCTCAGCAATGATCTTTGCTGATGGTTACGGAATCAGCGGTAAGCCAATTAGCGGAAGCTGGACGAAGACCGTTGCCGACATCGACTACAACACTGGGATACGTCCGGTGATCAGCGAAGACAATGTGACGGAACTGCCGGACAATGTGACAGCACTGCCTAACTTAGATGAAAACACTACCTTTATACTTGGAGGCGTAACTTACTATAAACAAAAAACAGCAAGTACGTGGCAGGGTGAATGGCAAAATGGAGCAGGCACAGAGCAGAATGTTACAGCAAAATGGGGTGATAACCTGATCAGTCAGACCTTAAACACAGAATCTATCGTCAGAATCGAGATGGTACTTTCCAAAGCCCTAGACACCAACATGACCTCTTATAAGATGGTCTCACTCTACGGTACGAAAGACGTTGAGATATAT
>JBFFSC010000082.1:0-7944 GCA_041572615.1 Sulfurimonadaceae bacterium | reverse complement strand
TGTTGCCTTCGAGAAAGTGCTGTGTATAGGCGTTTAAGGATGAGGTGGCCTGATATTGCCATCTGTTTTTGGGTTGTGCGGAGGAACATCCCGACAAGATAATCAAAGCCAGCACAGAGAGTATAGGTGTCTTCATGTCGATTGTTCCTTAAGGCAGTTTGATGTTTTCTTCGGGTTTATTACCGATCATAGCGTTGATGCGTGTGGAGAGCTCTGTCACTTCATCGAGCCAAATACGCATCTCGTCTTTAAAATAGGAGATGTCCTTATCTGAGTGTCCAATTGCTTTGACCGTCTCATCCATCTCTTTGAGTTTTAAGCGGATGTCTTTCAAGATGGCTTCGAGTTCATGCATATTGCTATTTGCCGGCTTGATGATATCCTGGCGTATCTCACTGATGCCCTTATCGGTGTTTTGAACGAGTGAACGGATATCTTCAAGGGCCGCATTGAGGGTACTGATTGATTGGTGAAATTCCTTTGCACTTTGCGAATCCCCTGTAAAGGTCTGTAAAAGGTCGGGAGAGTCGGAGAGCCGGTGTGAAAACTGTTCCAAGTGTGTCAATGACATCTGGAAGCTCGCATTGCGATCAGCAAGAGATGCAGTGATGATATCGGCGTTTCGAACAATGTTTTGCAGTTCTACAACAACGGGTTGAATGTTTGATATGACCTCGTTGATGCCATCTTTGATCTGCATGCGAAGTATTGTCTTTTCGTTGAGTGGAGGACTTTTCATTGATGAGGTGAGTGTAATCTTGGGTTTTCCTATCAAGGGTTTTTCAAGAAGGAAGAGAGCATCGGAACGCACCCACTTTTTGTTATGTTCAGCAATCTTGATGAGGATAAGGACTTCACCGTTTTCATACAGGGAGAGTTCTTCTACCTGACCGATCTCAAAACCGGAGAAAAGAATAGGCATACCTTCCTCGATCTCTTCGGCATTCTTGGAGATCAGTTTGTAGTAGATCTGTTTTTCAAAGACCCCTTTCTTCTCGATGACATAAAAAAGAGATATCAGTATCAGTATAGAGCTTACAATGATGAAGATACCGACACTGAGTACTATTCTTCTATATGGCACGAAACCTCCTTGTATCGGCTCTTTTGATTGTCCAAGTCGATAATTATTATCCGCTGGTAAGGTATCAGTAATTTGTCCAGGGCTTCAAGTATAAAGTTGATACTGTTCTCTTCTGCCACAAAGGCAAAGGGCTGGTCAATAACTATTTTAGCACCTTTTTTTACAAAAGCTCGTATGAGTTGCACATAAAAGATCTCTTTATCACTGCAGGCATCATAGCGAAGTGCTGCGATGGAGATAAGTCCAAGTGACTTGAGTGCATCATAGGCTGCCTTCTGTGCATTCTTGCGGCTGAGGCGATCGTGTATCTGCATGATCAAGGATATGTTCTCTATCATGCTCAGATTCGACAGCAGCGGGGTAGAGGTAGATACAAAGGCATACTCTTCATTCGGATAGCTCTCTTCCTTGTAGTGGTTGAGGGCATTGATGCTCGTAAAGAGTCTTATAGATATTGAATCAGTAATATTGTCACCTCGATACACATAATTGCGATGATAAGTTTTACCATACCGTTCAAGACGGCAATCGGCACACCGGTATAGGCCATAGTGCTACGCAGTCCACTGTAGATAGGCACAAGTGTAACAAAAAAACCAAAGAGCAGGCTTTTTGCAAAGAGCAGTATAAAGTCACTGATCCCTATGCCGTGCATCAGTGTCCTGACATAAAGATCGGCGCCTGTCTGAAAAAAGAAGAAGAGATAGATATAACCGCTTAAGAGCATGATGATACTCAGCAGAGACGACAAAAGGATCAAAGAGATGATGCCGGAAATAATGCGGGGCAGGAAGAGGTACTCGATAATATCGATATTGAAGGCTTTAAGGGTGTTCAACTCATTGGAGACCTTCATGACGGCGATCTCAGTGTTAATGGCAGCACCTGATCGAAGTGCGACAAGAAGGACAGTCGTCAAGGGAGCGACCTCGTTCAAGATGATGCGGATAATAAAGGTACCGATATGGTCTTTGAGGGCATAATCGAGGGAGAAATGCACGATCAGAGCGATGATGATCGTGCCGAAGACGATTCCTGTGAGAAAGAGCAGGGGAAGGACCTGCACGGCAGTAAAATAGATCTGCTTGATCAGGATATCCTGGGTGGCAGAGTTGTAGGAGTTTCGTTGAAAAATCTTATAGAGGCATTGATAGGCAAAGTAGAGGGCTTCATAAAAGATATGTAAAAAACGAAGGGTGACCTCACCGAGGCCTTCAATAGATTTAACAATCATCATGAAATAATCCTATCAGCCCTTTTGTTAAATATATCTAAAAATTTTATCATGCCGGTTCTCCAAGGGGATAGCACCATCCCTCATCGTTTGCCTCAGGGGGTGGTGTACACGTATTTCCGTTAAGTATCTCGCTTGCCGCAAAGGAGGCCAGAACGGCATCGATAAGATGTTCGTCATGAATCTCCTGAAGGCCCAACTGGCTTAAAAGCCTCTGCGTTGATCTCTTATACTCTTTATATCCCAGGGCAAGAGCTATCTGCTTGGGATAGACTTCATAGATGGCTTTTTTCCCTTGCGGAAGGTTAATAAAAGGGGCCTTGTAATCAAAGCTTTGAAGCATTTCGATCATTCTCGCGGTCAAGCGTCCTATCCTGTCTCCCGCAGGTGGCATTGGACGCAGAGCGTAGTTCTTGAAGAGCCAATAGTCGGTATAGCGGTAAAGATAGGGATTGACGATCTCTCCCATTCCCTCACGTTGAGGTGGCTTGAATGCGGAATCAAGCAGTGGCTTTGGCAGAGAGAAAGGTGCATCGACAGCCAGAGCATCATAATCATACTGAGTTACCGCATTTTTGAGAAATACAGAACAGTCATGATGTCCTTTGTGTTTGGGCTCTTTGAAGAGCTTGATGACTCTGGCTTTTTTGTCTGTCCATTCTATTAGGGCGTAAGCAGAGTTACCGCTCATACATCCGCCGAGGTCGATTCCCATTGTTGTTCTTGTCATAAGGATATGTTATCATAAGTGAAAGGAATTTCTGATGGGAAGTTATCAATTCATAATCACGGGAAAGGTCCAAGGTGTCTGGTATCGCAAAACGGTATGTGATAATGCCCAAAAAAAAGGCTTTAGCGGGTATGTCAAGAACCTTGATGATGGTCGGGTCGAGGCATGTGCTACCTTGAGTGATGATGACTTTGCCTATTTTATAGAGATACTTGAGCAGGGCTCCGTCGGCTCACGCGTTGATAATATCGAGCAGTATCAGGTCAATGAGGAGTTCAGCGGAGCGTTTGAAGTACGTTACTGACTCATCTTTTTAGCCGCTAAATAGGCGCTGGAAAATGCAAAATGAAAATTAAAACCGCCGCGTCTTCCGACGATGTCAAGGACTTCGCCGGCAAAATAGAGTCCCTCACACTTTTTTGATTCCATCGTCTTTTCATTGACTTCATCCGTATTGATTCCGCCGCCGCTGACTTCTGCATGCTTGAATCCGTGGGTATCACTGATCTCAAAACGCCAGTCTTTGATCTTTGAGACGATCTGCTTGGCCATCTTTGTATGCACATCCTTGCCCCTCGTCTGTAGATCGATCTTCGCATCTTCAAGAAGGGCTCTGACAAGTTTGATCGGAAGCAGGCCCGAGAGTATTGTCTCGATAGAATATGTCGGCAGGTTCTGTGCCATCTGCAGGATTTGTGAGCTCAATGTCTGTCTCTCAAACTTGGGTAGCAGATCGAGACCGATATCGACGACCTGGTAGTTAAGCAGTGCTTCCGAAGCCATCTGAGAGATATCCAAGATAGCAAAACCGGAGATACCGTATTTTGTAAAGAGGATGTCCCCTCGGATGCTCTGTTCTTTGTTGGTGTTAATAAAAAGCGTGACCTCCGCATCGAGTTTGACCCCGGACATCTTTGCATGCAAAGCGGAATTGATATGCAGTTGCACCAAAGAAGGGTAGGTCGGCATAATGGTATGCCCCAATGAGGATGCCAGTTCATAACCCGAAGCAGAACCGCCTAATTGAGGAGCAGCCTCACTTCCTGTACATATGAGGAGTTTGTCATAAGGCTCGGAGATGTTAAGTGCCGTATGCAGATAAAAGCCTCCCTCTTTTTTTTCGATCTGCGTGATAGTGTAATCGTTATAGATCTCAACGCCGAGCGAACGGGCGTAGGTCTCGAAACTGAGTGCGACGGATTTTGCTTCATTGGAAAGCGGATAGGCACGGCCATCATCGAGTATATTCAAGAGTAGACCGATACTCTTGCAAAACTTTTGAAGTTGCGTGAAGGTAAAATTGTTCAGAGCGAATTGGGCAAATGCCGGGTTTTGACCGAAATAGTCCGCAGAACTAACCTGGGTATTTGATATGTTACAGCGTCCGTTACCCGATGCAAGTATTTTTTTGGCCGGTCTGTCGTTTTGTTCGTACAGATGTACTTTGGCACCGGCTTTGGTGGCTGTGATTGCAGCCATCAGGCCTGCGGCACCGGCACCGATTATTGCGATACGTGCCATTTAGTGCTTAAACCTTTCGACAAACTTTTTAGCTTTATCTTCCAAAAGCAGCATGCGTTCTTTACCTTTAGGCAGACTTTTTCGCAAGGCTTTCATCTCTATGAGAAACTCGTTGATACTATCGGGGATGATCCTTTGCAAATAGATACGCAGCTGTTTTGCAAGTGCAGGCGAAGCCCCCGAGGTCGATACGGCAATGGTAAGATCACCTTTTTTGATATAGGCGGGAAAGATGAAATCACAGTAGTCGACAGAATCGACCGCATTGCAAAGTGACCTATATTGACGGGACTCTTCATAGATCTCTGCCTGCAAGGAGAGGTCATCTACCGCGATGATGATGATATCAAAGCCTTTTATATCCCCTGTAGAGTAAGCTTTTTGATGATATTCAAGAGCATGGTCTTCTATTAGAGTGATCATGTCATCAGAGAAGTCCCTGGCAAGCAATGATATCGAAGAGGTGAAATCAAGCAGGTGCTCAAGCTTTTCATAGGCAATGTTTCCGCCACCGACGATCAATATCTTTTTATTGTCAAGCTTGACGAAGGCTGGGAAATAAGCCATGAACGAACCTTTATCGTGAATTTTATGTAAGTGTACAGAAATATTGATTAAAAGATATTCAGAATATCAGTGCTAATGCCAAGATAAGAAGATACAATTTCTCCATTAAAACAAGGATGAAGCGTGAGCAAGGTGTATTTGACAGGTGCCGGTCCAGGAGATATCGATCTCTTGACGGTCAAGGCCCTGCGTGTGATAAAAGAGGCAGATGTCATTATTTATGACCGATTGGCAAATCCCGATATCCTTCATGAGGCAAAGGATGGGTGCAGCTTTGTCTATGTCGGAAAAGAAGACGGTCATCATATCTTACCTCAAGACGAGATCAATAAAGTCATCTATGAATATGCTTTGAAGTGTGATACCGTTGTTCGTTTAAAGGGTGGAGACCCCTTTGTCTTTGGACGCGGCGGGGAAGAGGGAACCTTTTTGCGAGATCGGAATATCGATTTTGAAGTCATTCCCGGAATCAGTTCAGCCATCTCGGTCCCGGCTTATGCAGGTATTCCCGTTACACATCGGGGTATTGCCGTCTCGTTTCGCGTCGTCACCGGACATGAGTCCCCTGACAAGCCCAATTCCCAGGTTCACTGGGAAAGTTTTAAAGAGGATGATACGCTGATCTTTTTGATGGGACTGCATAACCTTGAAAAGATAACAAACAAACTGATTGCCATCGGCAAACCAAAAGATCTACCTTGTGCTGTGATCTCCAGGGGGACAACAGCAGATCAGAGAGTCGTTGTCGGAACCCTTGAGGACATCGAGCAAAAAGCGAAAGGGCTTCCTACCCCGGCATTGACAATCGTCGGTGAAGTGGTCAGACTGAATGAACAGCTTGAGTGGTTCGGGAGTGAGAAATCTTCGATATAATCCTCTTATGAAAAAAGTTGTAATCGGCAAAAAACATTACGGCAATATAGAATTGGCCCCGACACGAAATGCCTATAATATCTTTGTCCGTGTCATCCGTGCTTTCAAGGCGCGCGAAAAGTTCAGTATCAAGCTTTTGTATTCACCTGAAAAGATAAGGAGTTTCGACCACTACCGTCCAGGTGGTTCGGAGAAAGAGCTGCTGGAGCTTGAGATGTATATCGAGATGTGTGAGATCTTCAACAGAGCAAGTGACGATGCGAGGAAGCTGAAACAGCAGATCGAATTTGTCAATGATAATGCCTATGTCAATCTCGATATCTCGAAAAACCTGAGCCTTTTTAACAAAAAGAAAGCTTCAAAGACGAAGAGAGCCTATCTCTTCTGGGACATCGAGAACTTTTCCAATGTATCACCGATGTTTTCACATATCATAGAGCCTTTTGAGATCGAGGATGAGGATATCTATGTCGCATGTAACCCAGATTCGCTCTACCTTTTTAAGGCTGAATGGGAAGCAGACCTGTATGACTTCTCAAAGACATTGAACTCTTTTAATTTTACCAAATGTGACCATGGAAAGAATGTGGCTGACGGGGTACTGCTGCAGAACTTCAAAGATTTAAACCCCAAGCATTCTGATATCTATGTGATCACCTATGACAGAGAGCTTAAAGAGCTCTTCAAAGCGGCGTGTGATTCAAGTAATAACCTCTACGCTCTAGAGAGGAAGATTCTGAACTAGACGATGTCTGATGCAAGGTACAGTCTATAGTCTTATCCGACAGAGACTCTGTTTTTACCCTCTTTTTTAGAACGGTAAAGTGCATCATCGGCGCGTCTGATGATATCTTCTACACTCTTGTCATAGTTGACATCGAGTTGAGAAAGACCGGCGCTGATAGTGATAAAGATATCTTCACCTTTAGGAGTATGAAGTTTTGACATCTGTATATACTGACAGATTCTTTTAGCCATCGCGAGAGAGGATTCGATAGGCGTGTCATAGATCAAGAAGAGAAACTCTTCTCCCCCGTAGCGGACGATAAAATCACCTTTCCTTGAGAAGTTTTTAAGGTGTTCGGATGTCTTGATCAAAACCTTGTCTCCAAAAGCATGCCCGTAAGTGTCATTGAGCTGTTTGAAGTCATCAATATCTATCATGAGAACGGAGAGGTTATGCCCTTGTCGGATCGAATTCTCAAAATACCCTGATGATATTTCGTTGAAGTAGTGCCTGTTGTAGAGCTTTGTAAGCGCATCCCGGTTGGCAAGTTCACGCATCTGAAAGAACCGATTAGCCAGGATGAGTGCAAAAAGTCCTATCTCCAAGAGTGAAGCGACCAGGAAACTGTAACGGTAGAAGTCAGTGTTTGCGATGTCGCCGGTAAACATCAGGGACAAAAAGGCGAGGCTGAAAACAGTCGGGATCATAATGATCAAATAATATTTGGCATAGGGGTTGTCCTGTTTTGCAATATAGAGCGCTGTAGCAATCAGAAGGGCAAAAGTGATAGAGCTAAGATTGTTCATGACCATATACCAGGGGCTTACATCAATGGCGATCAAGATAATCAATACGGCAAAGGCGAGGCTTAATAACAAAAGTATCCGATAAAGCACAGGGGCATATTTTTTTGCACTGAGGAATTTAAGACTGAAAAGTGTCAAAAAGAGCATGACAGCTGAGGGTGCGAAATGTAAAAGATAGTGTAATTCCCCCAATCCGATATAAAAGTCCAAACCGCTAAAGACCAGGATAAAGAGGCTGAACGAGCTGACATAACATGCATAATAGGCGTAGATACTCTCTTGCAGACGAATGGATAAAAAGGCATTCAAGATGATAATCGTCAAAAGAGCACCGAAATAGAACATGTACAGGCCGATAGTCAAAGGGTTGGTCTGTGTAAAAAAGCTTTCGTAGGTATGTAT
>JBFFSC010000081.1:0-7955 GCA_041572615.1 Sulfurimonadaceae bacterium | reverse complement strand
CTCCGGTTCTCAAGTGACACAGTTTTCACCGACATATGCACTTGATGCTGTTGCCGGTGCCGGTGTTGGTGAAATACCAGAGGATATGGGAGTCCTTTTTGATTCAACAGGGCGTGCCTTTGACCTTCAAAACGGTCAAGGTATGTGGGTTGGATTTAGAGATGCCACATCTGCTGGTGCAGCGGTTGCCGCCGGTTCCATAACATTAAACGTAGGGGACTTCATCCTCAACGGTACAAGTATCACATTGGCCGCTACACCTGCCACCAATACCGCAACAGATAATGCCCTGGCGATTATCAATGCCATCAACAATGCCACTGCCAATACAGGTATTACTGCCGGACTCAATGCTCCTGCAACAGACCAGATCCTATTGACCAATAACAACAGAACAGGAACGACTGCAGCAACAAAAAATATCACCATTACAGGTACAGCTGCTGGTCAAGCAATTACCGGTTTAAATACAGCTGGTGCCGATGATGATATCTCTGCCTATGAGTACACCTATGATGCGGTCAACGGTGTTCCCGCTCTTCATACTTTTAGAACAACAGAGGACCTGCGTGAGGCACTGATGCTCGAAGCTACGGCTGTCTCAGCTACAGCCCTTGTCACAGTGGCGGCAGATGGAAAGTTTGAAGTAGACAACACTAGTACGGGTGTCGGTAGTGCTGCGATGAATATCAGCGTTACCGGACTTAGTACGGCAACGGTCAATGACAATAACTTCTTTGCACCCAACTTCCAAAGTATACAAGGAACATTGAATACGGGTGCAGGTCAAATCCGCCGTTCGCAGCCAATCAATGCGGCAACACACACCAGCAGTCTTGATGTCTTTGACTCCCTTGGATCAAAGCATACCGTCACCATAGACTTCAGAAAGACGCAGCAGACGACTTCAACGGGATCCGTATGGGACTACACACTCACTATCCCACAGCCTGCTGCTTTCGTTGGAGCTGCTGCACCTGATACCAATATTCTAAGAGGGGGAACGGTAAGCTTTAACTCTGATGGAGCTATTGTCGGTGTTAACCCCGGCTCATTCGACTTTATCCCTGGCAACGGTTCTGCCTCACCTCAAACGATCGATCTTGACTTTGGAACCTATAACAGTTTTGACGGTCTGACAAGTTTTGACAGCCCTTCGGCTACATCTGGTCTCTCACAAGACGGTTATCCAGGGGGTGATCTGCTTGGTATTCGTATTGATCAAAGCGGTACACTGATCGGATCATTCTCAAATGGCCGTTCATTTGGTCTTGCACAGATTGCAATGGCCAAATTTGTGAACAATGAAGGTCTGGCTGCAGATGGTGGAAACGTCTATCTTCAATCTGCCAACTCCGGTGATCCGATCATTGGTACAGCCGCAACCGGCGGACGCGGGTTTATTCAATCAGCAGCACTGGAAGCATCGAATGTTGACCTGTCACGTTCATTGACTCAGCTCATCATCATCCAACGTGGTTACCAGGCCAACGGAAAGACGATTACAACCTCTGACAATCTGTTGGAGACACTTATCGGGCTGAAACGTTAATACGTTTTAGCTGAGCCCGAATACTTCATTATAAAGTGACATCGCAAAGCGGTCACTCATACTCGCAATATAATCAGCAACAACACGATGTTTTGAACGGCTATCAAGCTGTGAAGCATAATATTTAGGCAACATCTTCGGCTCATCCATAAGCGCATCACAAAGACCCTGAACAGCTTTTCTTCCGGCATACATCTTCCGTACGATCTCTTTATGTTGATAAAGCTCCTGGAAGAGTATCTTTTTGAGTTTTTTTATCTTTGTCTCAAGCGAAGGCTCGAACCCAATAGGTATCTCTTCTGTCGAACGTAAAGAAGCAGACATGACTCTGCTATTATCTACCTTGGCTTTGGAGTAATCCAGAAGAGAATAGACCAGATGGTTGATGAAATGTGAAGAGAAACGGTACCTGAACATCTCATCCTCGTCTTCGCTTATCCCTTCATCATGGACCTTTTCCAAAATTTCCTGCACCAGTTCGCTCTGCTTAAGTGTCTCGAAACTTATCAAGCCCGAATGCACACCGTCATCAATGTCATGACTCATATAGGCAATCTCGTCAGCCCTGTCAACAACCATCGCTTCGATGGACGGATGGGTCTCAAGGTCAAACTGTTTGTCAATGATTTCAGGCAGAAAAGATTTCTTATAGGGATAGGAGTGCTTTAAAATGCCTTCCAATGTGGCAAAACTGAGGTTTAGGCCGTTAAAACCTTTATAACGCTTTTCTAATTGGGTTACGACTCGGAACGATTGAAAGTTATGCTCAAACCCATGATCAAAACCGGCTTCTTTTAGCTTTGCATCAAGCTCATCTCCCCCGACATGTCCAAAAGGCGTATGACCCAAATCATGGGCGAGGGCAATGGCTTCCGCCAGAGACTCTTCCAGTCCAAGCTGCGAAGAAATAGACCTGGCTATCTGGGAGACTTCGATCGAATGTGTCAGACGTGTCCTGAAGAAATCCCCCTCCTGATTTAAAAATACCTGGGTCTTGTACTCCAGTTTTCTAAAACTGCCTGAATGTATGATCCTGTCTCTGTCTCTGGCATAGGGTGATCTGAAGTCATCCGCAATTCCGTAAAAACGTTCATGTGCCTGCATCTTTTACCTTCTTATTGTTAAACTTTTTAGGGGAGCCTTGGTTTGGCAAGAGGTTCGCAAGGATCTAATAACTCAAACTCATCTTGCGTTATAAGTGTGTTAGCACCTGTTTTTAACACGCCCTCTTCAATAACTCTTGCACGTAAACCGCCTCGTCCTTGCATCAAACGATACGCACCTTTTTTCATAACAGCATTCATCCATGTACAGGGAGAACAATGCTCAATTCCTTCGAATACAACACTCTTTTGAGAAGAGTCTTTGCCAATAGAGAACCTTTTGCCTATCAGCTGTGTCAGGTTAATTCCGCTGACAATGATATTACGTCTGAAAAGACGGGGGTCATAAGGAAGTTCTAGGTTCGAGCAGACCTCTTGCATCACCTCTTCAGAGATAAAGGTCACCGGATATTTTGAATTTTCAAAACGATCACCCTTGATTCCTTTTCCTGGCTTCAAGATCACGCTCTCTAACTCATATGTCGGTGCAGAACCGACATCGAACTTGTCGCGCGTAAAATAATGATGCTCAGGTGAACTGTAGATATAAGAGACATTGACATCAATCATCATTGATGGACTTCCAGTTTCTCCGCTTTATTGCATTCCAAACATTCACCGGAATCATCTTTAGGCGGTTCACTTGCCCGTCTGGCTTCTTCCTCATCATATGCCCGACATTCACTTGAGACTTGTCCGGGCTGCAGGCTCTCACACATACTTCCCGTAAACTTGAAACCCTCGCACCCTACTGAAAGTACGGCAAAAGAGATCATAAGCAAAAGCTTTAAAAGCCTTAACAGTGTGCTCTTTCTCATTCTTCTATTTCATAGCCCTTAGCTTCGAGGCACTCGCGGCAGACCGGTTTAATAGGTGACTTCGATGCCTCTGCAGCAGCTTTCTCATCATAGTACTTACATTCGCTCAAGTCTTTTTCTACCTGATGGGTAGAGTACCCTTCCGGACAGATCAGACCATTGACAGTAACTTGTTTAGAGTTACATGCACTTAAGATAAACAGTGTCAGTAAAAAAATCAAATATTTCATCATATATCCTATACGGGTATTATACCTTAGATTGCTAGTGTTATCACTATAAGGAGTTTTCTAAGAACTCTGATATATAATTTTACCCATTAGAGTGCAAAGGCCGATAAATGAAGCAGTATTTAGATCTATGTAAAAGAATCGTGAATGAAGGTACCTGGGTTGAGAATGAACGTACGGGCAAACGCTGTCTGACCGTCATCAATGCCGACCTTGAGTACCAGGTAGGGGAGAACAAATTCCCTCTGATCACCACTCGAAAGAGTTATTACAAATCTGCCATTGCTGAATTTCTTGGTTATATCCGCGGGTATGACAATGCTGCTGACTTCAGGGCTCTAGGTACCAAGACATGGGATGCGAATGCCAACCTCAATGAAGCATGGTTAAACAATCCCTACCGTAAAGGTGAGGATGATATGGGTAGAGTTTATGGTGTTCAAGGAAGAAGCTGGAAAACACCTGAAGGCAATACAATCGATCAACTCAAAAAAGTCGTCGATGACCTTAAACGAGGTGTCGATGACCGTGCTGAGATCATAACCTTTTATAACCCGGGTGAGTTTCACATGGGTTGTCTGCGTCCCTGCATGCATACCCATAACTTCTCACTTGTAGGAGACACACTCCACCTGACTTCCTATCAGCGCTCATGCGATGTGCCATTAGGTCTTAACTTTAACCAGGTTCAAGTCTTCGTCTTCCTGGCACTGATGGCCCGAATCACCGGGAAAAAGGCAGGAACAGCCTATCACAAAATCGTCAATGCCCATATTTACGAAGACCAGTTGGAGTTAATGCGCGATGTCCAGTTGAAACGTGAACCCTTTCCTTCACCGCAACTGCACATCAATGAAAAGATCACCTCACTCGAGGACCTTGAGACATGGGTAAGCATGGATGACTTCAGTGTCAGCGGTTATGAGTGTCATGATCCTATCGCCTATCCGTTTTCCGTTTAAGGCCAGCTATGAAAAGACCTCTTATCTCTCTTATTGCCGCTATGGCTAACAACCGTGTTATTGGTAAAGAAAATCAGATGCCGTGGCATCTGCCGGCTGACCTTGGCCATTTTAAAAATGTCACATTGGGTAAACCAATTGTCATGGGAAGAAAGACCTATGAATCGATAGGACGGCCGCTTCCGGGTAGAACAAATATTATCTTGACCCGTGATCGTGATTATAAAATCGAAGGGTGTGAGAATGCAGGTTCCCTTGAAGAGGCTCTCGCACTGCTCAAGGATGTTGAAGAAGTCATGATTATCGGAGGAGGCTATCTCTATTCACAGACAATTTCTCAGGCTGACAGACTCTATCTGACCTTTATTGATCTAGATGTAGACGGTGATACGCAGTTTCCAGAATTTGAGCACCTACAACTAGAAGAGGTCAAACGCGAAAAACATCTCAAAGATGAAAAAAATCCCTATGATTATGAGTTTGTCGATTATGTTGTCCATCATGATGACAACTGATCGTTTCTACGCCTCTCTCACCCCTAAAACTTCATCATGCAAAAAGATTTTGCACGGCTTCCTTACTCTTTGAACCTTGTGCAATTCTTGCAATATATTGAACATACATAGTGGTATATTGTCTTGCAATCATCTCAATATCATCGACAACTCGTAAATGCGGCTCAATCAAGGACTCAAACAGAGAGCTGTTCTCATCAAGTTCACAGATCACATATGAGATCTGCGATACGGCAAACCCGTAATGAATAAAGGACTCAAACAGTGCGTTGAGCGCGATAATGTGGTTTGGAAGTTTTTTAGTATCTTTTGTTAAAGGTTCTATGTTTTTTGAATAGAGATAATTTGTTTCTGCAGTGTCTAAGGCTAATATGATCTTTTCATCCATGATCTTCTCCTTATAGGAAGGAATATCTTATCCTAATTAAGTAAATGGATGGTATGGTAAAAAAATGTGGGATTTGTGAAGCAACTAGCTTTAAATATAGTACGATCAACGTATTTTAATACGTTGTGCGTGAGTGATAGCAACAGCCATCGCATCTGAAATATCAAGTGGTTTTATCTCTTTTTTGATACCCAGAAGCCGCTGGACCATAAAGGCGACTTGTTCTTTTTGTGCTTTTCCCTTTCCTGTCAAAGCCTTTTTGACCTGCAAGGCCGTATACTCATTAAACTGTCCAAACTCCTGAAGAATCTTTAACATCATCGCACCGCGAAACTGTGCTAGTTTTATCGTTGTTTTTGGATTGTGGGCATAAAAGATATCTTCCATGGCCACTTCATCGATCTGATGGTTTTTGAAGATAAGATCGAAACCCTCGATCATTTGCGGGATCTGTATCTGGAGTTCATCCGCTTTGATTTTTATCAGTCCGGCCTCGACCAGTTTCATACTATTTCCCTCTAAAGAGATGATAGCGTATCCCAGATTACGTGTACCCGGATCTATCCCTAAAATATTCACATGCTTCCTTTTCCTACAGATAGGGAAATATCAAGTTATTCACTCGATTTATTCACTTATGTGAAAAACTATATATTCACACTAATGGATCCGCTATTTTAGCCTATTATCCAGTTTTTTTAGATATTATTCACAATAAAGATGTGAATAAATAAATGTTCGTTTTTTCATTACTATGAACATCCTATGAATATTTAGATAAATTATGAATGAGGTTTATATGACAATCGGGGAATCTATACTGGAACTTCTCAAGAAAGAGATCAGTGAAGTCGAATATAATCGTTACATTAAACAACTTACGTTTTCTACCCAGGAATCAAAATCTGACTTTGCTCTTTTTTTAGCACCAAACCCTCTTATCGCTTCTTGGGTCCGTACCAAGTACAGTGAAAAGATAGCCCACCTCTTTGAAGTCAAGACAGACATCAAACCCCAGGTCTGCATTGAGGTCAAAAACAGACGTTCTACCCAACAGCAAGCCAGTGAAGCATCCTCTCTTACACCGCAGCACAGTGCCCACCAAAGTCTTCTAAACCCGGCTTACACCTTTGATAACTATGTTGTAGGAAGCTCAAACCAGTTTGCCTATTCGGCTGCACAGTCAGTATGTGAAAAACCTGGATCGGCCTATAACCCCCTTTTCATCTACGGCGGTGTCGGTCTGGGTAAGACACACCTGATGCAGGCTATAGGTAACCGTCTTCAGACACAGGGAAAAAGTGTCATCTATACCTCAGTCGAACAATTTGTAAATGATTTTACTCGTCATCTACGTAATCAAACCATGGACAGGTTCAAAGACAAATACAGAAAATGTGATGTCCTAATGATTGATGATGTCCAGTTTCTCTCAGGAAAAACGCAAACCCAGGAAGAGTTCTTCCACACCTTTGAAAGCCTCAGAAGTGAAAAGAAGCAAATCATCTTGACTTCGGATAAACAACCCAAACAGATAGCCGGTATTGAAGACCGCCTTACCAGCCGCTTTGAATGGGGACTCGTCTGTGATATCCAGCCTCCCGAACTTGAGACCAAGATCGCTATTATCAATAAAAAATGTGAAATCAACCGGGTCAATATCTCTAAAGATATTATTGACTACATCGCAACGATCATCGACAACAATGCCCGTGAGATTGAAGGTATCCTCTCCAAACTCCATGCCTATGCAAAACTGATGAACCAAGACATCACCCTGGAATTCACAAAAAACGTACTCAAAGAGCAACTTAAAGAAAAACGTGAAAACATCACCATTGAATATATCGTCAAATTTGTATCCAAAGAGCTCAATGTTAAACCAAGTGAAATCCGCTCCAAAAGCAGAAGTAAAAACATTGTATACGCACGTCGTGTATCCATATATCTTGCACGTTCACTTACCCAAAACACCATGCCGCAATTAGCCCAGTACTTTGGGATGAAGGACCATACCACCATCTCACATACAATGAAAAAGATCAATGAACTTCTCAAATCAGATGAGAACTTCAAGGTAAAAATCGAGGAGTTAAGCAATAAGATTTCTGCAGGAGAAGATATTTAATTTTTACCCTGTACACATCAAACCGAATGCTTAAAACAGAAGATTAAAATAATTCATTATTTAATTCTGTAAAAAAAAGATATAATTTCTAAGGTGAACAGATGTGAATAACTTTTTAAAAGTGTTCACACCTGTACAAATGCGTTAGTAAAGGCTTTTGAATGCTTATTCACTTATTCATGTCCCCTACTACTAACTACTATAATTTATAAAAAATAAATAGGAAATTCGAAATGAAGATTTCAATCGCAAAAACGGT
>JBFFSC010000080.1:0-7992 GCA_041572615.1 Sulfurimonadaceae bacterium | reverse complement strand
AATATGCTGAAGTTTATAATGATGATTGCTTTCAAACATACTTTTTTGTGCACTGTAATACCAATACCCGCTTAAGGCAATAAAGACAAAGGAAGAGATACTGTAAAGTGCTAAAAAAGAGTAAAACGATCTTTTCTCCAAGCTATTCAAAACGATAACCCTCGCCCCGTATATTGACAATATGTTCTTTTCCCAGGATATGACGCAGCTTTTTGATATAGGTCCTGATCGTATCATGGCTGGGCATCTCGTCAAAACTCCAGAGGTTTTGTAAGATCTCATCAGCCGATACGACCCGATTTTTATTTCCAATAAGATACTGCAATATCTTTGACTCCTTGGCACTTATCGGGATCAGCTCATCTCCCTGGCGAATCTGATGTGTCATACTGTTAAAATAGATATCATTTCCTATACTGACCTCTTCATCGATACTGAACTGGCGTTTTATGTTCTCGATGCGCGCTTCGAGTTCTTCGAGTTCAAAAGGTTTTCGGATAAAATCATTGGCACCGGCTTTAAAACCCTCTCTGAGATATTCAACGCCCTGGTAGGCTGTTATGAAGATAGCCGGGGTCGTATCGTTGAACTCCCTTAGACTTCTTAAAAGATCAAGACCTGAAATGCCGGGCACATTGATATCAAAGATATACAAGGAGAATGCTTCATCTTCCGCAAGACTCAATGCCGAAGCCGAGTCATAACAGTGCTTTACCTCATAGCTCTCACTTAAAAAATCAAGCACAATATCAGAAATAACAGGGTCGTCTTCTAAAAATAGTATTTTCATCTGTTAATCATAGCGAAAAAGTATGCAGAACTTGTGAAGTCATCACCTGTTCAGGTCTTTCTCAAAGGGCATATAGGTATACGGTATCTGATAATAGTTTAAAAAGCGTGCTGTTTTCACATAGCCATTCTTTCTTGCAACACGGGAAAAGTTGATACCTATACCAAGATAGATGATCCTTTCACTCTCTGAAGAAAACCCACCTTTATAATTTCTCGTGTAATAGCCTAGATGCAATTCGGCATAACGCAGATATGGATTGGTGACACAATCAAAGCCTTCTGCTTTAAAAGCGACAAGGTACTTCATCTTTTCATACTCTGTGACGATATCTGCCGTATCAAAACTTGGGACATACTCCAGTCGAAGATCCACCCTTTTTGAGAGTTCAGGAGAGGTGTAGAAAAGATACGAACTGAATGCACCCAGCGTGTTCATCAGAAAATCCTCATAGGAAAACCCAAACTCACTGCTGAAGGCATCACCGATTTCCATATAATTCAGGATAAAAAACGAAGAAAGTGAACCGTAGAGGGCAGCATCTTCTTTTGAATGTCCCCAACTCTCGTAGAGACCCGAAAGCCCAGAGCCTATAAAATAGGAAGCATAAAAATGCCCCAGTTTATCGGCTCCGCCCGATTGCGTATTCCGTTCAAACCATCCTTCGCTCTGAGAATGGGGTGAACTCTTTCCATAATCCCAATTTGCGACACCCCAGGCTGTGATCACGGCAGCACCGACAAGGTTAGTATACAAGATATCTTTTTTATCTGTCGTCTCTTCCGCAAAGAGCAGGGAAAGGAACAGAGAAAAAACAGTGATCAGACGAACCATACCACTATCCCTTTTGCAAGACGGTTATCGTGCCTTGACCTCTCTGTATTTTTTGACATAAAAACTTTGATGAGTATCGCAATAGGGTGAACGTCCCGAAATGTAGAGGTTGATTTCTGAGCACCCAAGTTTTTTTTCGATCTTTGGCTGAAGAAGCATGGAGATCTCTTTACGCCGTTTGGGCGCTGTACCACTTTGCCTGACACGCACTACCGTAACCTTCTGCACGTTTTGATTCGGATTTTTAATCATATACATAACACCGTCACAGCCGCATTCAGGCATGTTTTTTGTGTAGATAGAGGGATAAATACCCCCTAGCCCAATGCTATCACAAGCTGAAAAAAACAATGCTATCAACACAGATCCGACTATGACAATTACGTTTCTCATCGTTTTTCCTTTGTTTGAACTATCTTATATCAATAGGTATTAAATCTCTGTTAACCTTGTTTTTCATATCCATGCTTTAAAAGGCTGTTTTTAAGAGCCAATTCAACCCTCTGATTAAAACTTGCGAAGATGACATGCTCAAGGCTTGTGCCTTTCAAGGCATCCATTACGGCTTCAACGGCTATATCACAGGCTTTCTCAATAGGGAATCCGTACACACCGCAACTGATTGCCGGGAATGCTATGGAACTGAGATGATGCTCATCGGCTATCCGGATGCTCTCCTTATAACATGAGCCCAACAAGGCTTCCTCATCTTCAGACCCTCCTCTCCATACAGGTCCTACGGCATGGATGACATGTCTTGCCCTCAGGTCATAGCCCTTTGTCATTTTTGCATGTCCTGTCTCACACCCATTTAAAGTACGGCACTCCTCTAAAAGCATGGGACCGGCTGCTCTGTGAATAGCACCGTCCACACCCCCTCCGCCAAGCAGAGAAGAGTTGGCTGCATTGACAATCGCATCAACGTCCAATTGTGTGATATCTGTTCTTAGCACCTCTATTTTCATCGACTTGGCTACTCCTTTTTTGCTAATCATGTCTTTAACTATCACTGTATTATAAAAAGTAATAGCTTATTTATAAGTTCTTTAATCTTATTGGTGCTACTATCAAACGAAAAAACGAGGCTTAATGAAAAAGAACTCCTTTCCTCTGATTCTTACAGCTGTTCTCCTGATCTCAATATCCGCTTTTGCCATAGAGACACACCAGGCAAACGCAAAAAAAGCCAAAACAAACCCAATAATCTCCTTAAAGACAGAAGAAAGTATCGAAATAGGTCTGCAGACATACTGGTACAAATACAAGGAAGAGGTCGATGGAAACTTTTTTATGTCCACAACGGGCCAAAAATATGGTTTATCCTTAAGCGGTACCAAGCGTTTGGGAGAGCATGCTTATCTCCTGGGAGATTTACGCTGTGCTGCGGGAGATGTAAAGTATAAAAATGATTCAGGTACAGCAGGTTTTGTACCTGACTATATGTATGAAGCACGTCTTCTTCTAGGTGTAGAGAAAGAGTTTGACACGCTGCTTTTATCCCCTTTTATCGGAATAGGATACCGTTACCTTTACAATGACCTCAGAGATTTGGGAAACAATGGATATCGACGTGAAAGTCAATACATCTATATTCCAATCGGCATAACACACCGTTTCAGGCTAAATTACAAAGCCCGTATATCAACGACGTTCGAGTATGACTATTTTGTTCAGGGGAAACAGACCAGTTACCTCTCAGATATTGGTCCCGCTTATGCCTCTGTCTTTGGGGATCCGGTCAATTATCAAAATCATGGTTATGGTCTGCGATTCAGTACCAGCCACGAAGAAGAACACTGGTCCATAGGACTCTTTTTTCATTATTGGAGAATAGGGGACTCCGAGGTCAATTATTACAGCGACCCTCCTCTTCTGTACAGCATCATCGAGCCTAAAAATGAGACAAAAGAGATTGGCTTACAGGTCAAGTACCGATTTTAGAGCTATCTCTTGTCAGACTTTCGCATACCTTCTGCGATATCTCGTGCCTCTTTCAATTTTTCCATCAGTTCGTCAAATAGTCTTAAAAAGTTCTCATCCAAGGTCAGCTTTCCGTTCTCGTCGACCATCGTATTTTGAAGATTGTTCAAGGCCTGCTCCATTTGCATGATCGTCAATGCCGGGTTCGGACTCATCTCAGTATCCTCTCATTTCGCCCTCAATATGGTTGAGTGCCTCTTTCAATGCCTGAAGTGCAGAGATATTACGTTCGTGTAGTTTTTCCAGAGAAAGTTTTGCCAGTTTGTCCAAATAAACCTGTAAAAGTTCTTCTTCACGCATTTGCCAGTCCTCATGAAATATATCTCACGATTATAGCAAATAGTTAGTCTTAGGAAAATCCCCGAAAGGGATAAAGAATGAATCTACTCGATATTTTACGCCCTAAGCAGTTCAGGCAAAGAAGCAAGGAGCCCTGCTTCCTGGTCGGTCTTACTTGATACCGTGGTCTGCCCAGTAAGAGCGGATCATATCTTTTGTCTCTTTTGGAAGAGGGATATAACCAAGTTTCTTCGCTGCCGCATCACCATTTTTGAAAGCATAGTCATAAAATGCGACTACGTCTTTGTTCGTCTTTGCAGCTTCTTCAGGAAGAAGGATAAATGTCGCTGCAACGATTGGGTATGATGTATCACCCGGCTGTAGTGCCAACAATGCATAGAAGTTATCTTCTTTTGTCCATGAAGCATATTTTGCCGCTGCTTTGAAGTTATCTTCACGAGCACTTACCCATTTACCGTTTGCTGTCTGAAGTGTCGCTGCTGCAAGCTTGTTCTTCTCTTTATATGCGTTTTCGATGTAACCGATTGAAAAAGGTGTTTGTGATACCAATGATGCAACACCCTCGTTACCTTTTCCGCCGATTCCTGTCGCCCAGTCGATCGCTTTACCTGCACCGAAATTGTTTTTCCAGTTTTCGCTTGACTCAGAAAGGTAGTAAGTAAAGTTATACGTCGTACCAGATCCGTCTGAACGGTGACATACGATGATCTTCTCATCCGGAAGTTTTACACCCGCATTATCAGCAGTGATCGCTGCATCATTCCATTTTGTGATCTTGCCTGCAAAGATATCTGCAACAACAGAGTTTTTAAGCTTTAGCTGCTCATCTTTTACACCCGGTACATTAAGTGCGATAACGATAGAACCAATAACAGCCGGGAACTGAAGAAGCTTGTCTTTTGCCAATTTTTTTGTTGTAAGCGGCTTATCAGACGCACCGAAGTTTACAACACGTTTAGAAATCTGTTTGATTCCTCCACCTGAACCGATTGACTGGTAATTTACACGTGTCTTTGTATCTTTTTGATAGGAGTATGCCCAATCATAATATAGAGGTGCCGGGAAAGATGCGCCCGCTCCGCTTATTTTTCCTGCGACCAAACTTGAGGTTGCAACTGCTGCGATTAATAAACCGTGAACGATTTTAGTCATAATCTTAGTCCTTGTGAATTTTTTGTTGACGCAATTGTAAAGAAGTAAGGTAACAATATGATTACAAAAAAATACTTTTGTGTAACCTTTTTGTTACAATCAGACGATATTATTCCAAAATTAATGAAACTTGATATATAGTTTTCACGTAATCCTATACATTAATAAAGGAAAACAATGCTTCCACGTTACGAAAGCAAAATCAATGAAATACAGGGGATGTTAGCCCAGCTCATCTCTGAAGTCGTTGAAGCGCACACACAAGCACTTAATGCCTATAAAGAACAGGACATTGATGCTTTTGACAAGGTCAAGACAACACTTAAAAGTATTCAAAAAGAGGCCAATGCCATTGACAATGAGATCGTCAAGACCTTTGCTCTTTTCGGACCTGAGGCACAGGAGCTTCGTCTTCTAATCGCCTATTTGAAAATGACCAACGAACTGGTACGTATCGGTGAAGGTGCAAAGAAATATGCCAAGAGGATGAAAGAGCATTGCCAGGGAGAATGTAACCTGACAAGCCTTAATGATGTAATCATCAAACTTCATAGTTCGTCGATCACGGCACTTAAGTTCATTGCCGAATGTTTCAATGACCATGATGCCTGTGACTACGAAGAGCTCTATCGCTCTGTCATGGTCGAAGAGAGCAAATGTGATGACCTTCACTCAATCTTGGAAAAAGACATCCTTTCACGTATTATCATCGAAGGTGAACTTTCCATAGAGTATGTTAAAGTTCTCGGGACACTTCGCAAACTTGAACGCGCCTCGGACCATGCGATCAATATCGCCAAATTGATGCTTTACTCCAAAGAGGGTGGAGAGATCCAAAGCTACTAACACGTTCGCAAAGGAAGCCGATGTCTAAAGCCAGCATAGTCATAGTTGAAGATGAAGAGGATATCTTAGAACTGCTAGAATACAACCTTCAAAAAGAGGGCTATGAGACCATCGGCTTTCTTAACACCAAAGGGGTGACGCAGCTGCTTGAAGAGGAGCAGATAGACCTTCTTCTTATGGACAGGAACCTCCCTGGTATTGAAGGAAGCGAGTTCGTTGCCGAACTTCGCAGGCAAGGGGTACAGACTCCCGTCATCTATCTTACTGCAAAGAACAAAGAGAGTGACATCGAAGAGGGATTCGACAGAGGAGCAGACGACTACATTACCAAGCCTTTCAGTCCAAAAGAGGTCACGATGCGTATCAAGGCTGTCCTCAAACGTACAAAACCCGACTTCAACAAAGAGATGATCTCCTATCGTGACATTCAGATGAATCCTCAAAACAGAGAAGTAACGGTCGGCGGTACGCCTATCGAGCTCTCAAAACTCGAATTCGACCTGCTATCTACCCTCATAAAGAACCAGAATATCGTCCTTGATAGAGACTATCTTCTTGAAAATGTCTGGGGCGGGGATGAGATATATCAGGACAAAACCGTCAATGTCGCGATCAACAGACTCAAAGACAAGATAGATCCCAACAAAGACAAAGAGTATATCAAAACCGTGCGCGGGGTAGGTTACAGCCTGTGCTAAAACTGCATCAAACCTTTTTTCTAAACTTCCTGGCAATCTTCATTGGCACACTCGCCATCTCATCCCTGGTCGCTTATCTCAGTATCAAAACCGCGACAATTGATGAAAATAAAAAACAGTTAGAACAACATATCATGCTCCTTCAGATGCAGCTTCCCTATGTCAAAGACCTTGATCAATTCGCCGCTGATATACACCAGCAAAGCAATCTACGCGTTACCATCATAGATGACAGCGGACTGGTTCTGGCTGAATCGAATGAGGACAAGACAACAATGGACAACCACAGGGGACGTGCCGAAGTGATGGAAGCCGCAACTCAGGAGTTCGGCTTTGAGACACGCTACTCTGATACTCTCGGCACCGATCTAATGTATGTGGTCAAAAAGACCGTTTACAAAGACAAGCCTGTCTTTTTACGTCTTGCCATTACCCTTGAAGCCATCATGCAGGAGTTCTATACACTCTGGTACCGCCTGGCTATCGTTTTTTCTCTCTTTCTCCTGATCGGTCTGCTTCTTGTCTATCGGCTGAGTAAAAAGATCCGCCACGATATTCAAGAGATCACAAATTATCTTCATGAGGTCTCTGAAAAGAACTATAGAGCAATCATCAAACCGCAATACTTTTCAGAGTTTCTCTATATTGCACTCATCCTTAAAAACCTGGCTAAAAAGCTCAACAACCGCGACAAGCAAAAGCGAAAATACACCGCGCGTCTCAGACTGATCAATAAACAGCGTAATGATATCCTCTCCGCCATCGGCCATGAGTTCAAGAACCCTGTCGCTTCGATTCAAGGCTATGCAGAGACACTCATAGACGATCCTGATACCGACTTGAAGATAAGAAAACGGTTTTTAGAAAAGATTCTTCAAAACAGCAAAAAGATCACTAATATGCTTGAGCGTATCTCTCTTTCAGTCAAGCTTGAGAATGAAGACCTCAAGCCTTCAAAGACAGAGTTTGACCTGATGGAGCTGACCCAGGACATCATCATGAACCTGAGCAAAAAATATAAGGACAGGCAGATCAACTTCTCGGGAGAAAGCTATCCGGTCAATGCAGACAGGACGATGATGGAAACCGTCATCATCAACCTCATCGACAATGCCATGAAGTATTCCCAGGAGGATGTCACCGTCTCCATCATTGACAACAAGTTTATGGTGCTTGACAAGGGAATGGGAATCGCCAAAAAAGAGATCGATAAGATCACTTCGAAGTTTTACCGGGTACAGAAGAACACCTGGGACAACTCCATGGGACTGGGCCTGGCTATTGTAAGTTATGTGCTTAAACTCCATAACCTGGAACTTATCATTGAAAGTAAAGAGAACGAAGGCTCTATCTTCGGATTTAATCTAAAATCAATTAAAAAGTAGTCTTCTT
>JBFFSC010000079.1:0-8036 GCA_041572615.1 Sulfurimonadaceae bacterium | reverse complement strand
TGATGTATTTGACATCTATAAAGGTGAACTATACGAGAAATGTCCTCGTTCAATCGCTAAAAAAGCACTTCAACATGCTGAAGAGATCGGTATTGCCGATGCAGCTTACTTCGGTCCTGAAAATGAGTTCTTTATCTTTGATGATGTCAAGTTCACTGATACTATCAACGAAGCAGGTTATAAGGTAGATACTGAAGAGGGTGAGTGGAACTCAGGTACACACTATGAAGACATGTACAACACAGCTCACCGTCCAGGTACTAAAGGTGGTTACTTCCCAGTTCAACCAACTGACTCTATGGTAGACCTTCGTGCAGAGATGATGCTTGTTCTTGAGCAAGTCGGTCTTGAAGTCGTTCTTGGTCACCACGAAGTTGCACAGGGTCAAGGTGAGATCGGTATCGTCTTCTCTGACATCATCGGTGCGGCAGATAACGTACAAAAATACAAATATGTTGTAAAAATGATCGCACACCTTAACGGTAAGACAGCGACATTCATGCCAAAACCACTTTTTGGTGACAATGGTAATGGTATGCACGTTCACCAATCACTATGGAAAGACGGTAAAAACCTTTTCTACAAAGAAGGTGAATACGGTAACCTTTCTGAGATGGCACTTCACTATGCTGGCGGTATCTTTAAACATGCTGCAGCTGTTGCAGCATTTACAAATGCTTCGACTAACTCATACAAGCGTCTTATCCCAGGTTTTGAAGCGCCAAGTATCCTTACTTACTCTTCTCAAAACCGTTCTGCTGCTTGTCGTATCCCTTGGGGTGCAGGTGAGAAAGCAACACGTATCGAGATGCGTTTCCCGGACTCAACAGCATGTCCTTACCTAGCATTTGCAGTTATGATGATGGCAGGTCTTGACGGTATCCAGAACAAAACAATGCCTGTTGGCCCAATGGACATCGATCTATTTGAATTGACACTTGACGAAATCCGTGAAAAAGGTATCGTTCAAATGCCACACACACTACGTGAAGCACTTGAAGGTCTTATCGCAGATCATGACTTCTTGAAACCGGTATTTACTGAAGAGTTTATCCAGACTTACCAACACTACAAGTTTGAGCGTGATGTATGGCCAGATGAAGGTCGTCCAACTGCTTACGAGTTCAAAACTACCTACCAGTGTTAATCCAAGCGGGGCTTCCCCGCTGCTCTCTTTAAGACTTCAACCCACTTTTTTTATCACTTCAATTTATATAAGTTTTGTTATAATTACTTATAATGTTGACAAATCCTTTTATAAAACCAGAACCAACAATTAAACGGCGAAAAAACCCGGAAGGTGAATATGCCAACCTCAATACAGCAGAACTGCTTGACGCTGTAAAAAAAAGCGCCCACTCTCCACATCGGGCTGATCTGGATATTCTTCTTGATGTATTCCTGCAACGTTATGATAAACGCCAGCGTGACTTGGAAAAAAGTGTCATCCAGGCCAATCAACTCAAAGATGAACTGGACGAGATCAACCAAAACCTTGAACAACGTATCAAAGAGGAAGTCGAACTGCGCGAAGACAGCCAACGAAAACTCGAGCAGCAGGCCAAGATGGCAGCGATGGGTGAGATGATGGATGCCGTTGCCCATCAATGGAAACAACCGCTCAATGCCCTCTCTTTGATGAGTGACATGCTAAGGGATGATTTTAAAAGGGGTGACGTCACACAGGCTTACATCGACGAGATGACAGAAGATACTCATACGCAGATCGAACATATGGTAAACACCCTTCAGGAGTTCAGAAGTTTCTTCAGACCGACGAAGAAAGCAAAAAGTTTCGGTATCAAGCGCTGCTTACAGTCTGTATTGCTGCTTATCAATGATGAGTTTATGAAGAACAATATCAACATCCATATTCAAAGTAAAAACGAACTGCTCATCTTTGGGATCGAAAATGAGTTCAAGCACCTGATCTTGAACATACTGAACAATGCGAAAGATGCCTTTAACGAGCGTAATGTCTCACAGCGTGATATCTATATCAACTTCTACAAGGAAGACAACCATATCAATCTCGAGATCGAGGACAATGCCGGCGGCATTCCCGATGATGTCATCGATGATATCTTCAAACCGGAAGTGACGACGAAGGAAGAGGGGAAAGGCACGGGTATAGGCCTGTATATGAGTATGCAGATCGCCCAAAAGCTCGGGGGTACACTCTCCGTAAGTAATAATGCCAGAGGAGCCTGTTTTCTCCTGGAAATCATTCTTACCCCCTCATCCATGGAGACACTGTAATGTCAAACAAGATCCTTCTTTTGGAAGATGACCTCCCCTTGGCCGAGACGCTTAAAGACCTCCTTGAAGACAACGGTTATAAGGTTGATCTTGCAACAACCGGTGATGAAGCAGCGGAGCTTAGCTATGACAACCGTTACGATCTCTATGTCTTTGATATCAATGTCCCTGAGATAGATGGGTTTGAACTTCTTGAAGGGCTCAGAGAAGCTTCGGACAAGACGCCGACGATCTTTATCAGTGCCATGGTCGATGTCGAACATATCTCAAAAGGGTTTGAACTGGGGGCACAAGACTATCTCAAAAAACCTTTTTTTCCTGAAGAACTTCTCATCCGTGTCAAAGCGAAACTCTCTAAACCGGACACACTTTTCGTCTATGGCGACTTTAGCTACAACGAACAGAAAAACGAGTTTAAAAAAGCAGATGCCAGGATCTCCCTGGGCGAAGTACAGCAGGAACTCTTCAAACAGTTCTATCATAATCAGGGAGATGTCGTCGATAAAGCTGTCCTTCTTGAATGCCTCGAAAACCCGTCTTCTACAGCCCTTCGTGTCGCCATCAACAAACTGAAACAGACCACAGGGCTGCCGATAGAAAATGTAAGAGGTGTCGGCTATGTCCTTGAAACAAGTCGAAGTTGAGTCCTTTCTTAAAAGCTTTCTTCTCTTTTTCAGCTCCCTGACACTCCTGATGAGTGTCATCATGTACTCAAATTACACCGCCAAGGTCCAATCCTTGGATGAAAAGCTTTTTACACAGATGCGCCTGTGCAGCTTTGACCTTCAATGTGAACAGTTCATCTTTGATTTTGTAAGCGAAGATCAGAACAAGCTTTACCAGTTTTACAAAAATGAGACAGGTGCCTTTGCACTTTTCAGTATTCCCAACACAACAGAATATGTCATGAAGCTGCTTTATCCCATTGAGTCGTATCAAAAAGAGATCAAAAAAATTCAAAACAAATACATCTATAAATACCTTTGGATCTTGCTTGCCTTGGCCCTTATCTCTGGCGTCTTCTCATGGTTTGCACTGCGACCTCTTCGACAAGCACTCTTGTTGAGTGATGAGTTTATCAAGGACATCCTTCATGATTTCAACACCCCAATCTCTACATTGCGCCTAAACAGTTCTCTATTGCACGGTGAGTTGCCTGAGAATAAAAAGATCACAAGGATAGAACAGGCTGTTAAGACCATACTGAACCTTCAGAATAACCTTCGCAGTTACATCGATGAAAGTCCCTTGAGAAATGACACTATAGACCTCAAAGAATTGATAGAACGACGTTCAGAGTTTTTTGCTGCTGCTTATCCAAAACTTCATTTTATACAGCATCTCGAGCCGATGAAGATACATGCAAATATCGATGCCATCACACGTATTCTTGACAACCTCATCTCTAATGCCGCAAAATACAACACACGTAACGGAAGTATCGAGATCACACTGAGTGCCTCTGATAAACGATTGATGATCAAAGACACGGGTAAAGGAATCAAAAACCCAAAAAAAATATTCCAACGCTTTTATAAAGAACATGATCGTGGCCTCGGCATAGGACTGCATATCGTTAAAAAGCTCTGTGATACGATGCATATCCCTATTCATGTCGATTCAGAACTAAACATCGGTTCGACATTTACACTTGAACTAAAGCATCTCTAGCTTTCTACCTTTTTACTTTGCTAACATTTCACTAACACTTGAGTGGCATACTACTCATAGAAAATCATACAAACGTAAAAGGTACCCAAAATGAACCCATTCAAAACAAGTTTAGCTGTCGCGTCCATATTAGGAACATTCTCACAAATAGGCGCCAATGACAATATTGATGCACAGTTAAATGCGATCAAGAACGCTACACCACGTGAGCGTCAGATCATGATAAAAAAGCTTCAGACTGAGATCAAACAGATGCGTATACAAGAACGCGTACGCATCATGCAAAAAGTCCAGGAAGAGATGCCGGACATTGCAGGCAAGATAAGGAATGAGACTATTACACAAAAGATCGAAGAGATAAAAAATGCCGATCCAATGCAGCGTAAAGAGCTGATGAACAGCTTTAAAAAAGAACTCGTTCAGATGAAACAAGAAGAACGTGCCGAAGCGATTGCACAGATGCGTAAAGAAATGAATCAACACCAACAGGTCAAACAAGATCAATCAGAAACAGATCAAATGAACCAACTGCAAAAACTTGAGCGTATTGAAAAAAGAAACCAGCGTCAAGGCGCAGACCAATTTCATCAAAAGACAATCGATACCGGTTCACAGCCAGCGCCAAAAGGTTTTGGCCCAAATTAAATATAAACAATAAGAAGTAAGGATAATTAATGCGTACATTTTTAATATTTTTTATAACAATGCCTGTACTTTTTGCCTATATAGATTCTGATCTGGATGGGGTAGCTGATACTACTGACCAGTGTCCAAACACTCCTTTAACAGAACTTGTCGATATCAAAGGGTGTAGTATTGAGGCGCTAGAATCCACACAACATTATGATATTGTCATTGGTCAAAGTTACTCTGAGATCGATTACAATACGAATGAGAAGACTGATACAAAATCAACAACTTTGCAATTGGATTACTTTTATAAAAACTTTTCGGCTCAGCTCTTGACTGCCTACTATTCGTCTAAAAGTGCTACATTCAGCGATAGTGGCCTCACAGATACGACACTAGCCGGGTATTATCTCATACCGCTAAGCCATAACTTTAGTATTCGTGTAGGGGCTGGCTTGCTTTTACCGACTTATGACTCATCGTTGAACAACAATAATACTGACTACCTTGCTGCTCTGAGTGGAACCTACACCATTGACAGGATCAATCTCTTTGCAGGATATAACTTTACGAAGATCAATGATGATGATATCCCTACATATGGTATTACATATCAAAACACGCATGCATACAATGCCGGTGTAGGTTATTATCTCACAAACAAATGGTATGCAAGTGCATCTTATTACCAAGCAGACGGGATCTATACACGTATGGAAGACATCAAAAGTGCATCTCTTTATAACTTTTACAGCCTGAACAAGAATTGGTTTACGACTCTAAGTTATGCTTATGGTCTTAGTGATTCAGCGAGTAACCATTCTGTCAGCTTACGCTTGGGTTATAACTTCTAGCCTTTCACGTGTGCGTGTCAGGTCAATAATGTATCATAACAATATCTTCATCCTTCTCTTTTCCCATGCTGTATAATACGACACCATTGAGGAGTTAGTATGTCTATAGAGAAAAACAACAACTTTTTTGAGAACATCTACAAACAGAGTCAAGGTGACGCGACTAAAGTCCCATGGGCCAATATGCAACCCAATATCCACTTAGCCGAATACCTTGAACAACATAGAGGTGAAGGAAAAGCTATCGTCATCGGTTGCGGATTGGGAGATGACGCTGTTGCCCTTGAAGAGGCTGGTTTTGAAGTCACTGCGATAGATATCTCTACGACAGCCATCAACTGGTGTAAAGAGCGCTTTGCCCATACGGATGTCGATTTCAGGGTTCAAGACATCTTTGAACTCCCGGAGGACATGCTCGCCCAATTTGACTTTATCTTTGAAGCACGTACCATACAATCTATTCCTCTTGAATTTAGAGACAAGTGTATTCAAGCGATCAGCTCTCTGATGGCACCCCAGGCAAAAGTCCTGGTCGTTGCCAACGGAAAAAATGAGGGGGAAGTCTTCGATGGACCTCCCTGGCCCCTGACTCATAATGAGCTGCGTCTCTTTGGAAACCATGGTTGTGACGAATTGGAGTTCAGTATCTTTGCCGAAGAGAGCAACTTATCGACACTAAAGTTTCACGCACTCTTTAAAAAATGCTAAAATACGAAAAAATAACGCGAAGGAAACTTTATGGCACACACACTAATACACAATCAAGATGAATGTAAATACGAATATCATATTGACGGGCATATCGCTTATATCACCTATGATGACCAGAACGGAAATATGCACCTTACCCACACTATCGTTCCTGATGCACTGGCAGGAAAAGGTCTTGCAAGAGAACTGTTGGAAGATGTCCTTGAGCAGATCAAAAAAGACGGCAAAAAAGCCGTAGCACAATGTTCATACATCGTGAAATATCAGGAAAAGAACCCAGATAACGATATCTTCGCCTAACTACCTGGCGACATTCCCTGCCACATTCAAGGCATCCCATGTCTTTGAGATCGGCGGGGAGTAACAAAAGTCCATCATTCCCAGCTCTGCTGTTGTCATTTTGGCACGAATCGCCATTGCAATAACATCGATGCGCAGTCCAGCCCCGTTTTTACCCAGGGTCTCGCCTCCAATGATCACATTGGATTCTCTCTCATACACCAACTTGATATAGATGTCCTGTTGATTAGGATAATACCCTGCCTGGTTTTTATCCTTGACGAATACACTCGAACACTCTATTCCGCGTGCTTCGGCCTGTTCTTCATTCAAGCCGGTCACCGCCGCTTCATAATCCATCACCTTCACACAGGCCGAACCCAATGAGCCCAGGTACTCTGCATCACCGCCAGCCATGTTTTCTCCTGCAACACGTCCCAGTTTATTGGCACCCGTTGCCAAAGGGATGTAGACGTCGGCATCGTCTATCATATGCGGTACTGTCGCACAATCTCCGGCCGCATAGATATCTTCCATATTGCTTTCTCCACGTTTGTTGACCACAATCGCACCGTTTTTTAACATTGCTATGCCACTGCCTTCCAAAAATGAAGTATTTGGTTTAAAGCCTGTAGCAATCACAACCAAGTCGGTTGTATACTCTGCTTTATCTGTTTTAACCTTTTGAACTTTTCCATCACCTTCAAAGCCCTGCACACCTTCATTCAAGACCAGTTCGACGCCATGGTCCAACAACTCCTGCTGCATCAAATCCGTTATGCGCTCATCAAAAATACGGTTAAAGACTCTGCTACCTCTTTGAATCACACGTACATGTTTGCCCAGTTTTTTCATCGCTTCTACCACTTCCACACCGATAAAACCGGCGCCGATAATCGTCACGTCTTTGATCTCATCCGACATGGAAATCTCTTTAAGCCGTTTGCCATCGTCCATCTTGCTTAAAGTGAAAATATTTTCCAAATCGATGTTTTCAAAAGGAGGCATCACAACATTAGCCCCTGTTGCGATCATCAGTTTGTCATAGGATGCTTCAAATATCTCTTCTGTTTCCAGGTTTTTCACCTCGACCTTTTTTTCTTTGGCATTGAGTCGAAGTACTTGATGACGCACTTTTACATCGACTCCCTCGTCTTGCATTCTCTCTACCTTACGAGCGATCATCCAATTAGGGTTTTGAAAAAAATCCCCCACAAAATAAGGCAATCCACAGGCTCCGAAAGAGATGATATCGCCCATCTCATACACAATAATCTCTGCTTCTTTGTTGACACGTCTTGCCTTTGCCGCGGCACTCATACCTGCGGCAATACCGCCAATGATGATGATTTTCATCTCTGTTCCTCTAAAAAAGTTTGTATTTTCTCTATTATAATACACAGCAGCAGTAAGAAAAATATTTTCTGACTGGAATCTGGACTTTTATGACCTTTTTCTTAAATCACTCTTCATTCTCGTTGATACAATTGCGCTTAGTCGTCTTTTCGAGGCTCTTTTGCTATAATTCCGTTATCAATAGTCATCTATTGAAATTCGAGTTTAACTGCAAGTCATACTTGCAAGATTTTAAGGGATCCTTATGAAGGAATTTGTACAGAAATATCGTCCTTA
>JBFFSC010000078.1:0-8124 GCA_041572615.1 Sulfurimonadaceae bacterium | reverse complement strand
GTCGAGTTGGAGAGTACACCGGAAGACTTGGAACTTTTAAACCGTATTTTTAGGGTTGCACATACGGTCAAAGGTGCAAGTTCATTTTTAAACTTTGATGTCTTGACCCATCTGACACACCATATGGAAGATGTACTTAACAGAGCAAGACACGGGGAAATCATTATCGATGCCGATATCATGGATGTCATCTTGGAGTCGATTGACCTGATGAAGACACTTCTTAATACGATTCGCGATACAAGTGAAGACTCAGGGGTCGATGTCGAAGCCTGTGTCGCACGCTTGAAAGCGATTACTGAGGGAGAAAGCCCTGCAGCTGTAGAGGTTCCTGAAGCTACTCCGGTTGTCGAAGAGCCTGTGGCTGTCGTTGAAGAACCTGTGGTTGAAGAGACTGCTGAAGAAGAGCCTGACTATGCCAACATGAGTGATGAGGACGTTGAGGCAGAAATACAGCGTCTATTGGAAGAGCGTCAAGCTGAAGACAAAGCGAAACGTGAAGCGAAAATAGCAGCCGGAGAAGATGTCCCGATGATGCCCGAAGTTCAAACATCGGCACCAGAGGAACCTAAAGCAGAAGAACCGGTTCCTGAAGAGCCTGCAGCGGCTGCTCCACCGCCTCCACCACCTGCAGCACCGGAACCGGCTGCCGAGGCAAAAGCAAGACCGCAAGCCGAGAAAAAAGCACCGGCACCGGCTGCTACCACAGTGGAACAGACTATCCGTGTAGATGTCAAACGGCTTGATCACCTGATGAACCTGATCGGTGAGCTTGTTCTTGGTAAAAACAGACTTATCAAGATAAACGATGATGTCGAAGAGAGATATGAGGGTGAGGAGTTCCTTGAAGAGTTGAACCAGGTTGTATCAATTGTTTCGCTTGTCACGACTGATCTGCAGATTGCGGTTATGAAGACAAGGATGTTGCCGATTGGAAAAGTCTTCAACAAGTTCCCTCGTATGATACGTGACCTTTCACGTGAACTCGGCAAGAAAATTGAACTTGAGATCAGTGGTGAAGAGACAGAACTTGACAAATCGATCGTTGAAGAGATCGGTGATCCTTTAGTGCACATTATCCGTAACTCCTGTGACCATGGTGTAGAAAGCATTGAAAGGCGTGTTGCAGCCGGAAAACCGGAAGCAGGGACTATCGCGCTCAAGGCCTATAATGAAGGAAATCATATTGTCATCCAGATCACTGATGACGGCGCAGGAATGGATCCTGATTTCTTAAAAAGCAAATCGATAGAGAAAGGTGTCATCTCGGAGAAAGAAGCAGACCTCATGAGTGATAAAGAGGCCTTTGCTCTAATCTTCCGTCCAGGGTTCTCAACGGCTGCAGCTGTGACAAGCGTATCCGGACGCGGGGTCGGAATGGACGTTGTCAAGACGAACATCGAAAAACTTAACGGTATTATCGATATCGAGAGTGAACTGGGCAAAGGGACGGTGATGAAACTGAAGATCCCGCTGACCCTTGCAATTATCCAGGCGTTGCTTGTCGGAGTACAAGAAGAGTATTATGCCATCCCGCTTGCTTCAGTACTTGAGACGGTACGTATCAGCAAAGATGAGATATATACCGTTGAAAGCCGTTCAGTCATGCGCCTAAGAGAAGAGGTTCTCTCCTTAGTTCACATCGCAGATATCTTTGAAGTCGAACATGTCTTTGATACCAGTGAACATGCCTATGTCGTTGTCCTTGGATTGGCAGAATCAAAAATCGGTCTGATCGTCGATACATTGGTCGGGCAGGAAGAGATCGTAATCAAATCCATGGGTGAATACCTGCATGGTATGGATGGAATAGCAGGTGCGACGATCCGTGGTGACGGAGGGGTGACACTCATCGTTGATGTCGCTGCCTTGATGCACATGGCTAAATCGATTAAATCAACGGTTACCGGAGACAACGGTGGAAGCGGTAGCGGTGGTGCGAGAGCGAAGACACAGCCGAGTGATTATAATGTCATGATCATTGATGACTCAAAGACAGATAGAAAGATTATGTCAAGTGCACTGAAACCACTGGGTATCACTTTGGTCGAAGCGACAGACGGTGTCGAAGCACTTAATATCCTAAAATCGGGTGAGTACAATTTTGATGCCCTGCTTATTGATATTGAGATGCCGCGTATGGATGGATATACGCTGGCCAGTGAGATCAAGAAATACAACAAATACAAAAACTTGCCGCTGATCGCGGTGACATCGCGTAGCGGAAAAGCAGATAGAATGCGCGGGGTAGAGTCGGGTATGGTCGAATATATCACGAAACCGTATTCACCTGATTATCTGCAAAATGTCGTTAAACGTAATATCAAGTTTAGCTTTTCTGAGGAGTCAGCATCATGAGCAATGAGAAACTACAGCAGATCATAAACAAACAGCAAGACCAGATCTCTCCGGCTGATATACAGTTGGAGAACATTGTTCAGCTGGTTGGCTTCGTCGTTGGAGAAGAAGAGTTTTCCGTGCCTATTTTAAGCATTCAGGAAATCATCAAACCGATCGAATGGACAAGGGTGCCTAGAACACCGGACTATGTCCTTGGTGTATTTAATCTTCGTGGTACAGTCATCCCCTTGATCGACTTGCGTTTAAAGTTTGGTCTGCCGAGTGAAAAGATGACAGAGAACAGTCGTTTTATCGTGATGAAAAACCATTTGGAAACGGCTGGTTTTGTCATTGACAGGCTTACGGAAGCAATCCGCTTGAAGCAGAGTGAGATAGGACCGGCTCCTGAGACTGCTCTTGAAGATCAGAGTATGATCGAAGGGGTAGGAAAACAGAACGACAAGATCCTTACGATCTTAAAGGTGGACAAGTTGCTGGAGAGAGACTTTTAAAGTCCTCTTTCACTTCTTCTAGGAAAGAATATCCTTGGCAATCTGAAACTGATTAGCCGTCATCAAATGCACCTTAGGGTGTATCTTCATAATATCATCAAACAAATTCTTGCTTAATTCAAACCCTACTTTATATTCTTCTTCAGGTGAGATGGCATTGGCTTTTCGCAGAGATTCTATCCAGTATTTCGGTACATGAATACCAGGCACATGAGAAGCCAGGAATTGTGCCGTTCGCAGTTTTGTGATCGGGAAGATCCCCAAGATCATCTGTGCTTTCTGGGCAGACTCACAACAGTCACTTTTGACACTTTCTAGCATCTCCAAAAGAAGTTCTGCATTCTCTGTGTCATAGACAGGCTGCGAGATAAGGCCGATAGCCCCATGCTCGATCTTCTTTTTCATCTTTTTCTCAAGGGTCTTGGGATTTCTGGCAAAGGAGTTGGTCACGGCAAAAGGGTAGATCGTTTCCGGTTTTGCGGCTAGAGGTTTGCCGGCATAATCGATGCCACTGTTCAGACAGGTGACCATATCAAGAAGAAGCGAGGAGTTGCCATCAAAGACACCTTTGGCATTGGGCTGATCAGACATGGCTGCACTGTCTCCCGTCAACGCCAATATGGCCCGTATATCAAACTCATTACCGCCCAAAAGATCTGATTGGAGGGCTATGCGGTTTCGATCACGCATACTCATTGTTGCAAGTACAGGTTTTTTAAATTCACTTTGGAGCTTGATAGCTGCAAGGATAGCATTATATTTTAGTTTTGCCAGGGGATTGTCTGTCGTTGAGAACCCGTCAACAAGCTCATTTAACTCCAGTGCCTTTATCTTGTCGATAATAGGTTGAAACAGGGGTGAATGAGATGGTGTTGTCTCGAGTGTGATATATTTTTTATTTTGTAATTTGTCAATGAGTTCTTCAAACAAAGTTTTTCCTGTATAATTCCATTTAATTACTGACATTATAGCAACTTATTGGGCTATAGTTATAAAGAGAAACGTATGAAACTATGTGTATTTGATTTTGATTCGACATTGATGGACGGTGAAACGATAGATTTTTTTGCAGAGCCTTTAGGACTGAAAGAGAAAGTCGCAGCTATCACAGATAGAGCGATGCAAGGGGAAATGGACTTTTTTGAAAGTCTGACGGAACGTGTAGGGCTTCTGAAAGGATTGGAGTTTTCCAAGGTCGAAGAGATCTGCCGTAATCTGCCATTCATGCCCGGAGCAAAAGAGACAATTGCTGAACTGAAGAAAGCCGGTTCAACGGTCGTATGTTTCAGCGGCGGATTTAGAACGGCGACGATGTACGGAAAAGAGGTCTTGGGATATGATGCCGATTTTTCGAATGTATTACACCATAAAGACGGAAAACTCAGCGGACTTGTTGGAGGAGATATGATGTTTGATTTCTCCAAAGGCGATATGATCCAGCGTCTTCAAAACATCCTGGGAGTGAGTGAAGCTGAGACAATGGTCGTCGGTGACGGTGCCAATGACCGATCGATGTTTGCCCATGCCGGTACACGTGTCGCTTTTTGTGCGAAAGAGATCTTGAAAAAAGAGGCGAACATCATAATAGAGACAAAAGATCTGACACAGATCCTCGATAAAATAAAACTGTAAAGTAGGGCATATATGACATATTGGGAACAAGAGTGTTCAGACAAGTCACTCCATGATACCTTGAGTGTGATCATCAACAACAAGGATGTTGAAATACTTGATGATGACAAAGAACTTTTTAGAATATTGAAACGTCATTTGACACGCAGAGAACTTCATGCATTCTGTATGAAAGAGGGCGGTAAAAGCAGTGATGAGATAGCTGAAAGACTCAATATAGAGGATAAAAAAGATATAGAGCTGCTTCTGCGAAAAGCGCAGAGAAAAATCAAACAGGCTAAAGTGACAGCAGAAATATTTCTCAAAGATACAGAGTAAAATCTACTCTGCAGGCTTAGGTTTGTCCAAGGTCGAGTTCTTGCATGGGGCTGACATTGTCGTTGCTTCACTGAGGTCCTCTTTGACAAACTGGATCGTTGTCACCTGTCCTGTCTTCTCATCGGTTGCAGAAATCGTCCAAGAGCCATCTGCACGTCCGTCAAAATACCTGTAATCATATAGTGAACCGTGGTGTGCAGGCAAGAGTATTGTCTTAAAGCGATCATCTTGCGGTGTCGACGGAGAGGTCCAAGCCATAGAGATGTTCCTATCATAACTTTTTCGTGTTGTCTTGTAGGTACATTTGATCTTTAAGATCTCATCTTCATTCACTACCTTACATATAAGGGAGTCTGTTGCAAATATATTTAGGCTAAACAATGCTAGAAGGGGAATAAACTTTGACATATAACCACCTTTTTATAAACTAAGACTATTATATCCAACTTTTTATAAGTTGATGAAAGGTATTTCAAAGAGACTGAAATAAAATATAAAACCATTTAATAAAACAAAAAAATATCTATCTCCGTCACAAAATGTATAAAATCAGAAAAAGAATATATGAGAATAGAAATTTTTATCTCATTTTTATAGAGTTACTGTATCATTACTCCTTAAACTAAATCATGGAGTCCTGATAATGAAAAAACAAACATCAGTATTAATGGCTACAATCGTTGCTCTTGGCCTAATGTCTACAGCAGCTTCTGCTGACATCAAAAAAGGTCAAAAAGGTTACCTAAAAACATGTAAAAAATGTCATGGTAACGGTACTAAAGGTGCATCTATGCAAACTCAAGATGGTTGGACAGCACTTTTTGAAAATGACGCTGCTCAGATCATTGAGAAACACAAAGGTACTAAAGGTGAGAAGTTCTTCGGAAGTAAAAAGTTCAAAAAACTTGCTCCACACTTGAAAGATTTCCTATACCAATACGGATCTGACTCAGGAAACGTTCCTTCTTGTGGTTAATTAAAAGCTAGTATCTAACGCATCAGGCGATTGAACATAGCACTGGCGGACATATTGAGTCCGCCTACTACTTCTTCATCAAACAACTTCCCAAAAACATCTGATTACTAATCGTAAAACACTGCCTTGTGTTTATGTCATCTTAATGTGATCTCAAACTCGACCCTGCGTGAACGTATCTTATTCTCTTTGTTGTCGGCATATATCAGGTTTGAATAGGAGTGCCCATCGGTACTGAGGATTTGGCTGAGCCAGTCTCTATATGATGTGATACTTTTAAGCTGATAACTGTACTCAAGAATGTGCATGGCTCTGTCATTCGAGAGGCGTGTATTGTTGAGATAGCGTTGCGTCTTGGGTGCATTCCATTCTGTTGAGGTATAGCCGTTGACCTGAAGGTTCTTTATGTCTGAACGATACCTTTTAAGCACGTTCAAGAGTTTGGGCATAAAGGTGTTGAGTGTCGACTTGTGTGCATCAGTCAATGCTGAACTTCCTTGCTTGAAGATAAGTCCGTCATGCGTGATACGAAGGTCTTTGTAGATATGTACGTCAGGCAGTGATTTAAAGGCATTTGCCAAGGCATCATAAAGTGTTGCATATTCATGCAGCTTTCTTTTTACAAGGCTCCCATCGTCATGGAGTTTAAGAAGCCATATCTGTTTGGCCTTGTCTTCAAAAGAGTTTGTAAAGCCGGCTATGGCAAACGTATTGTCATGCAAGAGGGCAACACTGCTGAATACATCCTGACGGTTTTTACCAAACTTCCTTTCCCAGATCATATTGGCATCACTGTCATAGTATCGCACCAGTGCATCCATATCAGACTGGGATGACGATTGGGAATAACCGACGCCTATGATATTGCCTTTGAGGTCCATGCTGATATCATTAAGATGCTCATTCGCATCATTGAAGAACTCTTTTTCCCAGATCTGGTTCCCCTCATTGTCGATCTTGATCAGGCGGATATTGTCCTGAGTATTGTTGTTCTCAAAGCTCGCTGAAATGATGTAATCGCCTTGAAATGTCCGGATGATTTTAAATCCCTTGTTTCGTCCTTTTTTTGGAAACTTCTTCAGCCATGAGGTGTCTCCTGTGTCATTAATCTTTGCGGCTACAAGCGTAGAGTTTTCCGCCTCTTTGGAGACGGCTAGAAGTATAAAACCTCCATCACCGGTCGCTACTCCGTCAATGCCGATATCTTTGCCGGTCGTACCATACTTTTTTTTCCATCTGACCTGTCCCTCTTTAGTGTACTTGACAAGATAGACATCACTGCGTCCCAGTCCCTGGACAAACATGTCGTCACGATTGTTGCGTGATGTTTGTGAAGTCCCGATTGCAATGCTGCTGCCATCATGAAGCTTCACAATCGCATGGAGTTGATCAAAGTTTGCTGTTCCGAACTGTCTGAAAAAATGCTTGTTCCCGGCAGTATCCAGAGATGATATCATCATCTGCCCGTTATGGGTATAACCACCTAAAAGGTAGCCGTTTTGAACGGTTTTGATAACATTCGTCCCACGGTTATACTCAGAGAGTTTAAAGCTTATATCATTGACGATCTCTGCGGATGGGTTTAGACTTATGAGGCGAAGCTGTTCGCCATAGTTTTTAAGCGTATGAAGATAATCAAAGGCACTGTAAAAGCTTGCGTGTGCTTTTGCTGAGTTCTTGAAATCCTGGGTGTATCCTACTACAGAGATATTGAAGTCATGGTCTTCAACGACATCAAGTGCCTCATCATCGAAGTTTTCTCCCAGTGTTATCTGATAGTCATCAGGTTTAAATTCGCTAATAGCACTGTGAAGGCAGGATAAAGTGAGCAGGAGGAATAATACAAGCTTCATGGCTGTCCATTTTTACTAGATACCTAGCAAGTTTTATACCACTCTTTTATCCACAGTTATCATTATACTTATGGTGTTATTCTTCAGGAAAAACAGCCCCGTAGTCTTTAAGAATAGGAATGAGAGAGACCCTGTCATTATCTAAAGCCACTTTGATGGCACTTAGCCCTTTTTTAGGTGCAATATTGACATCAGCACCGTTTTGAAGAAGGAGTTTTACGGCAGCTTTTTGGTTGTAATAGATTGCAAGCATCAAAGCAGTCCAGCCGAACTTGTCATAGGAGTTCAATTCAGCTCCATGTTTTATCAGCAGTTCTATCGCCTCGGTACGTCCAAGTGAAGAGGCGATCATCAAGGAAGTACGCCTGTTTCTGTCGACCTGATCGACAGCAGCTCCAAGTTTGATGAGAAGTTTTATATGTTTAATACTTTTTTCATCCTGGTAGTGACTGGAGATCAACATCAAAGGACTCCATAAGAGGTTGTCATCACT
>JBFFSC010000077.1:0-8154 GCA_041572615.1 Sulfurimonadaceae bacterium | reverse complement strand
AGATCTCCGATTCTCTGACGGACTTGCTCATTCAACCCCAGGTTGATCTGAAATCCGGCTTCGTTATCTACACCATTGCTTAGTAAAAAATGGACATAGAAGTAGTAAGTCAATGCCTCTGCAAAGTCCTGTTCACTTCTCATCAGTTCAGCCTTATGAAACAGAAACTCAGCATAGAGTCTATAATAACCGGCAGACAAGGAGTTTTTTGCATAAGCACTTAGAAGTGCCTGCATAACTTCATAATCTCTCAAGTTTCTTTTCCCCTGTTTTTGCAGCTGTTTCTGAATATAATCAAACTCGCTTGAAAGGTAATGTTTGAACTTTTTGATATCACTGACTGCTTTCCACTGTATATCAAAACGCTCTTTCTGCTCCATACTAAAAGCGACCGTTCCCATATCCTGCACTCTTTTTTGTACTAAAAAGGTATTATCGCATTGAAGACACTTCTTCTCGCCCAGGCTAAGGCTTCTGTACTCTTTTGCGCAATAGGGGCATTTGGAGTTCAGGTTTCCCAGTTTCTTGAAACGTTCACGAAAGTTTTTCTCATAGACCATGACGACACGGCGATCGACCGTTGCAGGTGTATTATGAAGGTCTTGCTGTACTTTTTGCTCTAGGGCATTGTCAGAGTTCTTCATTGCCGAAACATCACTCTTTTCGATCTCCAAACTTCTCTCTTCCATCTGTCCTGACCCAAACCAGCTAAATAGTTTAAACATTCTCATCGTAAACTCCTGAACCCTTAAATGATTTCTCTTGTTAAACAATCATATCGATAAAACACCAATGAAAAGTAACCCTTGAGTTAATGAAAAGTAAAAATGCTATAATCCGGGTAAACTTTAGAGATATCCCATGAAAAACACACCTTTACTTTTTGCAATTTTTGGTAATCCGGTAACGCATTCGCGTTCTCCATTGATGCACAATCATGTCTTCAAGCAATTACATGTCAATGCCTGTTATACACGTATACACCTAGAAGACGGGAACAAGCTGAAAGAGACTTTTTTCGCCCAAAAACTCGAGGGGGCCAACGTGACTGTCCCGCATAAAGAGGCTGCTTACAAAGCCTGTGATGAAGTACGCGGTTTTGCCAAAGAGATAGGCGTCGTCAACACCCTTATCAACGAAGATGGAAAGCTCGTCGGCTACAATACCGATGCCGATGGATTTCTCTTTGCCATAGAAGCGTTTAAAGCACTCAAAAATGTCTTGATCATCGGAGCGGGAGGGACAGCCAAGGCGTTAGCACGTAAATTCAAGCTTGAGGGCTTTGAGGTCGATGTCCTTAATCGATCCGAAGGCAACCTTGTCTATTTTCAAAAAGCCGGTTTTACGACATACACCTGGGAGACATGTCCACTTCATAGCTATGACCTGATCGTCAATACGACATCTGCAGGACTCAGCGACGACTCCTATCCGGCACCGGTTGAACTTCTAAGAGCACTTTTGGAGAAGTCTTCCTACGCGGCCGATGTCATTTATGGGAAGGAAACCCCTTTTCTAAAGCTTTGCAAGGAGCTTGGTATAACCTACAAAGACGGGGCAGACATGTTGCTCGGTCAAGGTGTGCTTGCCAACAACTATTTTACAAAAGGGAAGTTTGAACTCAAAGAGATCCAAAAGATCATGCAAGAGAGCTTTGCCTTTTAATAAAAACACTCCATCTCACACTCATCAACCGAGTTGAAAGGGACAAATCCCCCCTTCCCGCTCCACTCAAAAGGCTTACAACGTTTTAGGATGGTGTCAAAATAAAACTTTCTGATCTTTTTATCTCCACTTCCGTAGAGCCCTTTGACCTGACAGATATTGTGGTAGACTTTATCGACTTTTGCCGTTGAGATATCACGGACTTTTTTACCATCATAATAGCCGGAGGGATAATACCATTCGTCCTTGGACTGATAGGGTTTGGAGAAGAGTACATAATTATCTTCACACAGATATTTCACACGCTTCTTTTTATAATAGATTCTTTCACCTTTGCTCACCGTATGGCATTGCCCGTGATCAACTGTTTTCAATGCATAGGCATTCTTGGGAGACATACTGCATCCACTCAAAGAGAGCAAGAGAACCGTGCCCAACAGTATCCCAGCATAACCCGGTACGATTTCTTTCAAGATCCTTGTCATACTTTCACCCTGTCTTCGAGGGCACGGCTCAGCGATAAGATATCTATGTTCTCCAGACTGACTCCTGTTGGGACTCCCTGTGCTATTCGGGTAAAGCTGACATCACATAGGCTGAGCTTGTCTTCGATAAAGAGCATGACAGCATCATTGGCGATTGATGGCGTCAGGGCGAACACGATCTCCTTGACACCCGAATTGACCATATCGACAAGGTGCGTTGAATCAAAATGGTCAAGGTTTTCCAGTACAAAATATCGGCCGTCAAAGACACCCCCTTCTTCCAGGGTCAATATATCCTTTGCATTCTCTACAATGCACAGGAGCTCTTTATTACGTCCTTCATCAGCACATATACCGCACAGTTCATCTTCGCAAAGACCGCCGCACTCCATACATTTTCGTAGACACCCCAGGGCATTCTCAATCGCATGGGCGATCTTCATTGCCGTGAAATTGTCTTGCATGACCATATGATACGCCATTCGCGTTGCCGATTTCTTGCCGATAGTCGGCAGAGATTCCAAGGCTTCTACTAATATATTAAACTTTTCTAATCCGTGTTTCATAGCTATTATTCTACTGCGCCCTTGCTTTGAACTAGGTAATCATTAGGTACTAGCATCCAGAGTTCCAATTGCGCCTGCATCATCCCGGCCTGCTCCTTCGCCTTATCATCGGAGCCAAAGAATATGTCTATTCTACTCTCGCCCTTGATAGCACCTCCCGTATCATGCGCAAATACGACCCTTTCATATCGCTCGTTTGAAAGCGGCTCTCGTGTACTGATAAACAGAGGCATACCCAAAGGTATGTTCTCTCTGTCGACTGCGACAGAACGCCCTCCGTCCAAGGTCACACCCAAGGCTCCGCTGGCACTCCTTTCTCTCTTTTGAAAGAAGATATAACTCGGGTTTGTGTTTAAGATTGTATCGATCTCTTGCGGGTTATTATCGAAATAGTTGTGAATAGACCTTAAGGAGACCTCACCCTCTTTTAAATAGCCTCGTTTGAGCATCTCCTTTCCTATGGAGTGATAAGGAAACCCGTTTTGATCCCCATAACCGACGTAGATACTCGAATTGTCATCCAATAGCACCCGGCCCGATCCCTGGACCTGTAAAAAGAAGAGATCCACTTTATCACTGACATAACATATTGGCGCCTGATCGGCTAAAGCGTTTTCAGAAATCTCCTGACGTGAGTAGTACGGGACCACCTTTCCATTTTCCAAACGACCGCGCAAAGGCCTTTTGATTCGTGCTTGATAGGCATCATTCACCTCTATTCTGATCAGGTCATCCGGAATGCCGTACAAGGCATAAGGGTAATGTTCACTTTGTGTATAGGAACCTTTGAGAGTCGGTTCATAATAACCCGTTGCCAATGATTTTGAAGCAGTGGATACGAAAGGAGTAAAATGCTGTTCAAAGAACGCTTTGCTGTTTTTGACCTGCTGGGAAATCGAACATACATGTTTAAAAAGCGGCTTGCGAGAGCTCTTTTCACAGGTCTTTTGAAAGCACGCAAAGACTTCATCGAAGTTCTCATCTTCCCATGAAGGTATCTCTTCAAAAGAGACCTTCTTATAGCTTCCGTATGATATCGGCTCTAATGCAGATGAGACCTTGTTAGAACACCCCGTAAAGATTAATAATGCGAATAAAAAACAGATCATAGATTTCATAATTGTATTATATCTATAAAAGCTGGTATAATTCCAAAACTCATTCGGAACGGATCCCAATTGGTGGAGATGTTTTTCACAATAACAATTTTTATAAAAAAGAGTACATATGGAAGAACTTAGCTATTACGAAATTTTAGAAATCACAAGAGATGCTGACAAAAGCACGATTAAAAAAGCCTACAGGGCAATGGCCAAGAAATACCATCCGGATAAAAACCCGGGAGACAAAGAAGCAGAGCATAACTTCAAGCTCTGTAATGAAGCCTATCAGGTCCTAAGCGATGACAAACAGCGCAGTATTTACGACCGATACGGAAAAGAAGGCCTTCAAGGCGGTGCCGGTGGTGGCCGTGGGGGATTTAGCGGAGGTTTTGACGACCTCAGTTCTGTCTTTGAAGAGATGTTCGGCGGCTTCGGCGGTGGAAGAAGCTCCCAAAGACGACGCGGGCCTGAAGAAAAATACCCACTTGATCTTGGTCTGAATATGAGCATCAGCTTCAAAGAGGCTGTATTTGGATGTGAGAAAGAGCTCGACTTCAAATATAAAGATGCCTGTAAAAGCTGTAAAGGGACCGGTGCCAAAGACGGCAAGGTCAAGACCTGTTCACAATGTGGCGGTCAAGGTCAGGTCTATATGAAACAGGGCTTCATGACCTTCTCTCAGACCTGTCCGGTATGTCATGGTGAGGGTACTGAGGTCGCTGAGAAGTGTGGTGACTGTAAAGGTCAAGGCTATACAGAGGTCAAAGATACCGTTACGATTAAGGTACCTGCAGGTATCGATAACGAGAACCGTCTACGCGTCTCAGGTCATGGTAACAAAGGAAAAGGCGGAACACGCGGTGACCTTTATGTCACCTTCCATGTTGAAGAGGATGAGACCTTTATCCGCCATGGTAATGACATTTATTTGGAAGTGCCTGTCTTCTTTACGCAGGCAGTTTTGGGTGAGACGATCAAGATCCCGTCATTGACCGGTGAACTGGAACTTGAACTGACACAGGGAACAAAAGACAAAGCCCAATTCAATTTCAGAAACGAAGGTGTTGCAGATGTTCATGGGCACGGAAAAGGTGATCTGATAGCACAGGTCAAACTTGCCTATCCAAGCAGCCTTAGCGATGAACAAAAAGAACTTCTTGAAAAACTTCAAGAGTCTTTCGGTATCGAATCAAAACCTCACGAGAGTACTTTTGAATCCGTCTTTGACAAAGTCAAAAGCTGGTTCAAATAATCAACATTAAACACTGACAATAGTGAGGTTTCTTTAGTAAAACCTCACGAGAGCACGTTTAGAGAAACTTTTTTACTCCGTAAAAACCGCCACGGCTAGTTTTGAATCCGTCTTTGACAAAGTCAAAAGCTGGTTCAAATAAGCTGCAGCTTATTAACGGCTGTCTCTTCAATTGTATTAGCCAGACGTTTTAGAGCCATCCCTAACTTTTCACCCTTTTTCACAAGGGTGACTGCTATATTGAAATTCATCCCTCTCGAACGCTCTTTCAGCATCAACTCTTGCAGCTTCTTGCTAAAAAGCACCGCATTATCCTCTTTATCTACCAGGTAGGCTAACAGCAGTGTATTGGATGAATACTTCACGAGCATATCGTTCTCACGAATACTTGCCTTAATCTCATCCACCAAACCTTTCAGGCTCCCTTCCTGTAGATCAAGTACCTTGATCATGGTAAGACCTATCTCTTTCTCGTTATATGCTGCTCCGTCTTGAAGGATCTCCGAAGTGTGTAAAAAGTACTCCTTGTTATAAGCACCACTCTCTTTGTCAAGACTGACATCATTCTCTATCATAATGCACTTGATCAGGTTTGCAGAGATATCATTCATGGCAAGTACTGTATAGACAGGATGAGACCTTTCTATCTTTACGCTAAAAGCACGAGGTTCGTGAGAGGTGTTCAGCATACTGACGATCTTGTCTTTGTCATCAAGGCTCGCCAAAGCTTCGATCCAGCTCTCTCCTTCTTGAACCTTGGAAAGGTTAAAATAAGCAGGATGGGGCACAAAATTGTTTTCAAAGGCTCCAAAACCTTGTTTATACTCTTCAAAGGATTTGACACCGAAAAAAGAAGCACAGGCATGGTTCATCAATATTGGACTCTCATCTTCTAAAATGACTACAAGATTGTCCTGTGCATCAACGACATTTTGTAAAAGGCTGTAGGGGTCTTTAAGTTCAATCATGCTGAATTGTAACTAAAAAAGAGAAGAATTTAAAGTATAGGGATGTAAGTTTAAACAGGCCAGAATACGGCCTGTTTTAAGGGTGATGGAAGAAGTCCATCATTTGTTTCTAACTGAAGATTGAGATAAGTACACCGGCCGCGACTGCTGAACCGATAACACCCGCAACATTTGGACCCATTGCATGCATAAGAAGCATGTTAGAACGGTCATATTCCATACCGACTTTGTTCGATACACGTGCTGCCATTGGTACAGCAGAGACCCCTGCCGAACCAATCAATGGATTGACTTTTGTACCCGGGAAAAGATTCATCAGCTTAGCCATCAATACACCTGCTGCTGTTCCCATAGAGAAAGCAACAAGACCAAGTACGATAATCGCCAAAGTATCTACAACAAGGAACTGACCTGCTGCAAGCTTAGAACCAACACCCAGACCTAAGAAGATCGTTACAATGTTGATCAATGCATTTTGAAGCGTGTCATTCAGACGTTCAACCACACCTGACTCTTTTAAGAAGTTACCAAACAAGAATGCACCGATAAGTGGTGTAGATTCCGGAAGAACCAAAATAGCCAGAGTCAATACCATGATCGGGAAGATCAGTTTTTCCAAACGTGTAACATGACGCAGTGTCGTCATTCGAATCTTACGTTCTTTATCCGTTGTCAAAGCCTTCATGATCGGAGGCTGGATAATAGGCACAAGTGCCATATAGGAGTAAGAGGCAACAGCAATCGCACCTAACAGCTCAGGAGCAAGTTTCGTCGCGATAAAGATCGATGTCGGACCATCCGCCCCACCGATGATTGAAATCGCAGATGCCTGCTGTAGAGTAAAATGGAAGATATCCGTGTATTGAGAAAGTGCAACTGCACCGACCAATGTTCCAAAAATACCGAACTGAGCAGCACCGCCAAGCAGTGCTGTCTTTGGGTTAGATAGCAGTGGACCAAAATCTGTCATCGCACCGACACCCATAAAGATGATAATAGGGAACATCTCATTTGAAAGACCCATACCATAGATGACACCTAAGAAACCATGTGGTCCTGCAATATTAGCAACTGGAATGTTTGCCAATAGACCACCGAAAGCGATAGGAAGCAACAGCAAAGGCTCATATCCCTTGGCAATAGCAAGATAGAAAAGCAAGAACGTCACAAGGATCATGATCACACGACCCCATGACTCATGAAACTTCTTCGTAGCGATCTCGTCTTCACTAAGACCTTCTAGCGTTGCAGCATCGACCTGAGGGTTCATAAGGGCATAGATACCTGTAGATTTTAAAAATCCTACAACCATATCTCCCATCTCTTGCGACTTATAGTTCTCTTCTTTTTGTGTACTATCAGTACTTGTGGCAGCATGTGCTACATCTGAAGCAAAAAGAGAAAAAGAGAACATCATTAAGGCTAAAAACTTGATTACAAAAGACTTCATCAGCTTATCCGATAACTGCTACAACTTGACCTTCGACGACCTTGTCGTTAGTCGCTACGTTGATTGACTTGATAACACCGCCACGTGGAGCGACAACATCGATCTCCATCTTCATAGACTCAAGGATCATGATGACTTCACCCTCCGAAACACTCTGGCCCGGATTAGCAACGATCTTCCAGACATTACCAGGAAGAAGTGCTTTGATATCTTCACCTTCACCTGAAGGAGCTGCTGCAGGAGCAGATGTTTGTGCGCTTTCACCGTTTACTGCTGTCACTTCAATGTTTGCATCACCTTCAGCAACTTGTACGCTGAACTTTTCTCCGTTAACTACTACTGTATAAGATCCTGAACTCATTTTTGTACTTCCTTCTATTTGCATATCTGAATTTTTTCTAACGTTGACTTCGGCTTCACCTTTTAAGAAAGTGATACCTTTGTCTTGACAAGCTGCGGCAATAAAGATGTTCTCTTCAGTCGTCTCAATGCCTTCATCTTCTAATTTCTTTGTCCAGTATGCCAATGATTTTGTCTCATCAGCATCAGCAAGGTCGATCGCGTTTTCTGTTGTCGGTTCCAAGTTGAGTTTCTCAGAAGCGATCTTAACGATCTCTGGATCCGGAGCTACCGGTGTCTTTCCGAAATATCCAAGGACCATTTTT
>JBFFSC010000076.1:0-8264 GCA_041572615.1 Sulfurimonadaceae bacterium | reverse complement strand
TTTCTTTTAAAATCGATTTGAGTTCTTCGGGAGAACGGACTATCTTCATCTTTTTAAGCCTTCTTGCATTATAATAATGAAATTATACACAATTAGGTAAGCAATGGACCATTACGAATACAGTGAACTTTTAAAAACTTTAAACACCAAAATGCAAAATATCAGCAACATCGTCAAACCGGACGAAATCCAGACACGCCTTGGTGAGATCGAAGCCTTGGAAAATGGACAGGATTTCTGGAATGATGCTGCCAAAGCAGCACAGGTACAAAAAGAGAAGACACAGCTTGAGCGAAAACTTGAGAAATTCAAAAAAGCTTCCGGTATGCTCGAAGATGCCCGGGACCTTTATGAGATGGCCAAGGAAGAGAAAGATGACGAAACGGTAGAGACACTCTTTTCTGAAGCCGATGAACTCAATAACGGCGTCAATGCGATGGAGATCGAGGTGATGCTAAGCGGTGAGCATGACGGCAATAATGCGATACTCTCCATACACCCCGGTGCCGGCGGGACAGAGTCTCAGGACTGGGCACACATGCTTTTTAGGATGTACTCGAGATGGGCCGAGCGCCACGGTTTCAAAACAGAGATCCTGGATTACCAAAACGGAGAGGAAGCTGGGATTAAAGACGCCTCCATACTCATCAAGGGTGAGAATGCCTACGGCTACTTGAAAGTTGAAAACGGTATTCACCGTCTTGTGCGTATCTCTCCTTTTGACTCCAATGCCAAGCGTCATACCTCATTCACTTCCGTAATGGTATCGCCTGAACTCGATGATGACATCGACATCGAGATCGAAGACAAAGATATCCGTATCGACACCTACCGTGCTAGCGGTGCCGGCGGACAGCATGTCAATAAGACAGAGTCTGCCATCCGTATCACACACATCGAGACTGGAGTCGTTGTCCAGTGTCAAAACGACCGAAGCCAGCACAAGAACAAAGCAACGGCGATGAAGATGCTTAAATCACGCCTTTATGAGCTTGAAATGGAAAAACAGCAGGCAGAAAAAGATGGTGTCGAAAAGTCCGAGATCGGCTGGGGGCACCAGATCCGCTCCTACGTCATGCAGCCATACCAACAAGTCAAAGACACCCGTTCCAATGAAGCCTTTTCCAATGTCAGTGCCCTCCTAGACGGTGATATCGATAAACTCATCGAAGGTGTACTGATCTCGCAAAGCACCCATTAACGAAAAGAAGAGAGAAGTTTTTATGGCGCGTTTTAATAATCGATCTATCTTATACCTTCACGGTTATGACTCTTCCTCCAAAGGAGAGAAGCCTCAACGCCTGCGCCAGATCTGCACCGAGAACAGGCTGTTGATCCCTGATCTTCCAACTGATCCGCTTAAATGTATGACCCTCGCCGAAGACACCCTGCGTACAGCATCAAACGACACTATTATCATCGGAGCTTCCCTTGGCGGGTTCTACGCCTACTACCTGGCCGCAAAGTTCAAAAAAGACTGTCTGCTGATCAATCCCGTCTATGAACCTGCGATGGAAGCAAAAAAGATGCTTGAAGCGGAAAATGATCTTGAGAAAAAGAAAATCATCCTGCATGCGGCCAATATGTATTTGACCTATGCCAGTAACCTCAGCTCCCTTAAAAAACCGCGAAACTGCTTTGTAGCACTCGGAGATCATGATGATACAATCGATCCTGAAGCATCAGCTCTATACTTCAGTGAGGCCTTCGTGAAAAACTATGATGATGGTCATCTCTTACTCAAATCGTTTGACGATGTCCTCTTGGATTTTGAAGCATATTTAAAAGACAAATTCTAGCGTACTGTCGCTTTGACAGTCCACTCTTTCAACCTTCCTCTTTTTTAAAAAAACCATACCCCAGGAATCCAACACCGGCAATGGTCATGATGATTAAAAAGATCTGCAGCTGTGCTTTCTGTTTTTGCTGGTACTCTTTCATAAGACCAGACGATCCGGGTGCCTTTGTCTGTGAATTCCCGCTTACCTTTGCTTCCATGCGGGCCAGGTTGGCTGCTGCTTTTTCATTCTCGCTCATCCCTTCTTTAGGCTGAGACCAGAAGAGTAAGACCAAAGCCATCAATAAAAAGTTGGCCCCTATGATCTTGGACGCAAGCCTTTTGTTCTCTTTTACCCACTCTATGATCATTTTCTTCCTCTTCTTTTTAGCCTAGCTATCAAAGGTTTGACATGATGAATAAACACCGGCGGCTTGACCGGTTTTTTTATGAACTGGTTGACGCCAAACTCTTTTGCTAACTGTTTATAGGTACTGTCTTCTTCACCGGAGACCATCACGATCCGTGATGAATCAAGGTGTGGATACTTCTCATAAATCGCCTTGACCAATGCATGTCCGTCCATCTCGGGCATGTGCAGATCACAAAAGATCAAATCGTAATAGTTTTCCCCAAAGTCTTCGACTGCTTCCACAGCAGAGCCAAACTCAAACAGCTCGTCTTCATGGATATCGATTTCTTCAAGGCACAAACGTATCATCAGGCGAACGGATGAGGAGTCATCTACGATAGCAATTCTCAAACAGTACCTTTTTGTTAAGCTCTTGATATTTATTATTCCAGATTTTAACATGCTTTTATTGTTTTTAACTTAGAATGCTTAGTTAAAAAAGTCATCTCCATTATGAACAAACTGATCTATGTCCCAGACCATGTCCACCTTCTTATCCAGATACAAGCCAAAGAGGAACACCTTCAAGAAGTTCTGCTCTCTTTGTATGAGACGATCGCTCCCACACATAAAGAGGAAGGCTGCCTGGAATATAGACTTTTTAATGAAGGCAAGTCCATTCTTCTCAAAGGAGAGTGGAGTACCAAGATGGCCTTGGACATGCATCTTCTTATGCAGTTTCACCTGCAGCTTTTTGAAGAGGTACTGCCGGACTTGTGCGAAAGTATCACCGTGCAATCCTTCACAGAGATCGAACCTCCGATCACTGCGCTTAGCCTCTCTTAACCTTTTGTTTATTTTAGGGTAGAATTCGACGTATGAATACTCTATTGCGCGAATGCACCGCTGATGAAAAATGTGCCTATCTCGATAATAAGCAACAGACGACACAGTACAAGATCATAGACAACTGTTCAATCGATTACTGTGCCGCCCTTATTGAACGGGGATGGCGGCGCTTCGGGCATATGTTCTTCCGTCCCATCTGTGCGGACTGCCAAGCCTGCGAGAGCTTCAAGATCGATGTCAAGAACTACCATTTTTCCAAATCAGAACGCCGAATCCTGCGCAAAAACGAGGACCTGAAGACCATCATCCGTTACCCGCAGGTCAGCACAGAACATCTGCAGCTCTTTGAGAAATACCATCAGCATATGAAATTAAAACGGGACTGGGCACATGAAAGTGTCACCCCAAGGCACTATTACATGTCTTTTGTGCACGGTTACGGAAAGTTCGGCTATGAAGTACTGTACTATCTGGAAGATCAGCTGATTGCGGTGGATCTTATCGATATCCTTCCTGAGGGGATATCATCAATCTATTTCTATTATGACCCCGATTTCAGCAGTCGCTCCCTTGGTACCTACTCCATGCTGAGACAGATCCAGATGGCACAGGAAGCCGAGCTGAACTGGATCTATATGGGATATTATGTGGAAGATTGCCAGAGCCTCAAATATAAAAGCCGTTACAAGCCTTACCATGTCCTTCAAGGCCGTCCGTCGGACTTTGAACAGCCCCGATGGTTCCCCTCCATAGAGAGTGAATAGAGTGTTTTAAGCTATAATCCATCAAAGCATGTTAGAATATTAAAATATAGTTATAATTCGCATAAAAAAGGAAACATACGGATGTTGCGCATATTTATAGAAAAAAGAAGAAAACGTCCTTCTTATGTAATTCCTTTTCTCTTCTTTTTTCTTGAGATGGTTCTTATGTGGCTGCTTATCGGTATCTTCAATTGGAGTCTTGATATTAGACAATGGCATACCGTCTCTTTTGCTGTCGCAGCCATTTGGATCATCTTCAGCAGTATCAAACTTGCCATTGTTTTGAAAAGACAGAAGATACATCATGACTGACTTCTCTCATCCTATTGTGTGTTTGATCAATCGATGAGACTTCTGATCGTCTCAGTGTACTAACATTCCAATGCAAAACGATTCACTAAGGTTTACCTTCCTGATGCTCTTTGCCATGCTCTTATGGGGAGGAGGATGGACGGCCTTGAAGATCCTGACCTTTGATGTCGGTGTCGAGGTCCTTACATTCTGGCGGTTTGTCATTATGACCATCGGATTCATTCCCATCCTTTTGTTCTTTAAACAACCCCTGAAGCTGCCTAAAAAAAGCCTCAAATACATGGTTTTAGGATCTGTTCTAAACATACTTTTCATGTTTTTCGCCTACCTTGGAGTCAAGTTCTCCAGTGCCGGAAGCGGCGGAGTCATCATCACTATCCTCAGCCCGCTTTTCACCTTTCTCCTCTCCCTGCTTATCCTCAAACACGTTCATACGCTGACGCAGTACCTCGGCTTGGTCATCGGGATAATCGGCGGGGCGATCATGTTGAATCTGCAAAATATCCAATGGGATGATTTTTTTCAATCCGGTGAGCCCTATTTTGTACTGGCAGCTGTCACCTGGGCATTTATCACCCTAAACTCCCAGAAGTCGCACCTGCATATCAACCCTATTCACTACAGTTTTTTTATCTCGGTCATATCCATGCTCATACTTTTTGTAGTGACACTCCCCTATGATCTCACTGTCGTCTTTGATCAAGGCAGCCGTTTTTGGATCGCTCTTGTCTACCTTGGTGCCTTTGCCCAAAGTATCGCTACAACCGTATTCTTTGTCGCCTCAGGCCGACTGGGTTCGAGCAAGGCCAGCTCCTTCATGTTCCTAATACCGCTCTTTGCCCTTCTTATAAGCTACCTTATATTAGACGAAGCCATACAGATGCATGTCATCCTCGGTGGATCAATATCCATGGCTGCCGTCTATTTTATCAACAAGCGCTCAAAGACCTAAAAACTTTTCATTCACTAGCTTTGGCCTGTAGCAAGTTAAATTTAAACCTTGATGTAATATCATAGATGATAAACGATTAAGGATTGACATGAAAAAAATCATCACAGCATCACTTCTCGCTACAACTCTATTGTTTAACAATGCCATGGCAGAAGAGGCAGACATGTATGTCGGACTGGACCTTATCGGAAGCAGTAACACCATTACGACAAAGATAGGAAGTTTTGAGACGGACAGGGATAACGACAGCAGCGGCTTCAAGCTGAAGTTCGGTGCCCTTCTTGATGAAGGTTGGCGTCTGCAAGGATATTATCTGAACGAAACCTATGACAGGGCGATATTTGATGCGACAAACGACACCCTGAACGAGATCGGTCTGGATGTCATCAAAGGTTTTGAGATTACGCCTCAATTCTCACCTTTCCTTCAAGCCGGTATCGGCTACGGCTGGATGGACATCAATGGATACAACGATAGTTCCATCAACTCTTTCAGTATCAAACTGGGTGCTGGCATAATGTATAAGGTCACCGAAATGTTCGAACTCATCGCAGGGCTTGACCTGCAGGCAAGAGCATGGGAAGATATTGTCATCGGTCCTATTACCACAGAGACCTCCGAGACCTCTTCCAAGCTCTACATCGGTGCCAACTTGCACTTTTAGACTATAAAGAGAGGAGGGTCTGATGAAAACACAGTGGTTCAGGTATGTAAAAGTATTGATATTGAGTCTGATGACACTATTATTCACGGGATGTGCGTACAGTATCGGTTTCTTTATTGTCATCTGATCAGTTTGATACTATCAGAAGAACTGTCAGTAAACATAATGATATTTCTATCAAACTTTAGTAATCAATTCACCCTGAGATAAAAAATGATATTATGAGAAACCAACTCTATCACGGAGAAACAGAAGTAATATGAAAAAAATCATTCAAATTTACAAAAAAGACCATCTTCCTATCGTCAATCATATTCGTGGCTTGATCAGTTCTTTGCCTAGAGATATTATGAGTCAGACAAAATCTATATTTAAAAAGTATAAATATATCCAAATGATTTATACCGTAGACAGTGGATACAAGCAAATCTCTCCTTCAACATACAGAAACAAAACTGTTTCCGATTATATCGGCAGTGATAAAAGCCACTACTTTAGTAATGTTAATCTGAAAGACAATGACGTTTACATATCCAGCCCCTATATTCACCATACATCTGGAAATCCAAGCATATCAGTTGTTCGAAGAGTAGGAGATATCTATCAAGTCATCGACTTAAATATGATACTGCTTCTAGAAGAGCTAAGACTTATAGAGTATAACAGTTTACATGACCGTGTAATCAAGTCTGTATATATTTTTGGTGCAAGTGTACTCGGGTTTATCGCATTAGCCTTGATTGGATACGGTACTTACATCCTGGGTGCATTAATGTTCTCTTTGGGTGCGGTAGATTTCCTGCATGATGTATTTAAATCTATAGTCGCCGTGACTATCGGTCTTGCCATGTTTGATCTATCCCGACAAATTATAGAACATGAGGTACTGTTTAAGTCATTTGACGAAGAAGAAAACAGAGAGTTTAAAATATTAGGAAAGTTTTTAGTCTCGATCATCATAGCCCTTTCCATTGAAACGTTGATGGTTGTTTTTAAGATAGTACTGGATGATTATCAAAACATGTTATCTGCATTCTACTTGCTGATAGGTACCACGATCATGTTTGTTGGTTTGGCATACTTTCAAAAGACAATAAAACCAGATATAAAAGATGAACAGATAAAGGAATAAGATAAAGCTATTGCGAGAACTTGCACTTTAGGTTTTATTTTCTGAAATTTTTTTGAATTGAGCATCTATGTTTTACATAAGTACATGAATTCCCTCTAACATAATGTTAGAGGTTTCACGAGCTTTAAATTACATAGATTTGTTTAATTCATCATCAATCGCATTTTTTAATTGGCTAGTCAACCTATCTATTTTGAACTGTTTTGTTGATCCTACAACGTTACGATAGTCTGATGTTATTTCCACTGCATTGTCTGTATAAGAGACTTCTGCTCGTAATCTATCGTAACCTATACGTTTTTTTACTTTTTTGATGAGATGAACTTTATCATCTGCTTGATCTTTAGTTGAATCAACCTGCCAACCTTTCTCTGTTGCTATATTGATAATTTTGTTTTCAATATTTACATTTTTAGCGTGTGCTACTGAACCAAAAATTACTGCCATTGTTACTATTGTTACTAATTTTTTCATTGTGTACTCTCCTGAATTCGATTATATGTTTATTAATTTTATGTTTAGTATATAGATACTTATTAGCATACTATACTTACTCTGTTAGCTATACAAAGCTATAGATTATTAGTATGTAAGATCTAAATTTATTTAATAATTTTAAGAAATAGGAGGACGGAAGATACTGATATATGTAGAGGTATCAGCAATCATGTGTAAAGTATTGAAATCAGTAACTTTCTTTTTCTCGTTTATAGGATCTAATTCAACACTATAAAGTTTCTCATCTTCTGGTGTTTCGCTTTGTGTTTCATCCATTATTGAAACTTCTATATTTGTTTCTTGCACATTGATCATAGAAGTGTTGAATGATGAACTTATTAGTAGCGCACTGAAGATCATAAACATCACTGAGAAAAAATAAAAATTCTTTAGTTTCATGAGGCTAGTATAATAAATTTTTCTAAATAGTTGATATTTTTTGATTAACTTTTAATCAATCTTGCAACTTTTCGTAACAAATACTTACAAAAATGTAGTTATTAATGAAAAACTTTCAGTCTCATATACATATATCAAATAAGCATTTTTACGATTACTAGTAATAAATAATATACATGTTGATTTTGTTAATGACATATTTCATCCTCATATTTGTTTTAAATATATATATATAAGTAAATCATGAAAAGTCATAGTTCATTTTCTAGTGCATAAAATCTGCTCTGGTTTTCTAGACTTGAAAATCGAGTCTAGCAAATCAAGTTTGGTGAAGTGTCAGTAGAATTGTCAGTAAAAAGCCGTAAACATTACTGATACTTTTAGTTTTAATCTTCTGAAATTCGTATTTTAGGAGGATTTGTATAAGTGGCGGACAGATAGGGATTCGAACCCTAGGAGGTATGACCCTCGCCGGTTTTCAAGACCGGTGCATTCAACCAGGCTCTGCCATCTGTCCAGATATGTAGCCTAGCAGTTTATATTGTTGTTGGAGGCGCCACCCGGA
>JBFFSC010000075.1:0-8312 GCA_041572615.1 Sulfurimonadaceae bacterium | reverse complement strand
TTGCAGAGAAAAACTCAAGAGAACAATGAATCAGATAAAACTCACCCTGCAAAACTTCGTTGCAACGCTGCATGATTATGACTATATCCTGTTTGCGATCTCGGGAGCCCTATTCTTTCTGATACTGCTTCTTGCGATCATACTTCGTCATCGCACCGGCTTATCACTTCTGCTTGTCTTCATCTCGTTTATCATCATCATTGCCGGACCGATAATCGGCTATAACTATATCCATGCCACACTCTTTAAGACAGAGATCTCTGATCTTACTATTAAGCGCCTTGAGTTCTCCGAAGCAGTCGTCATCAAAGGGAACCTGACCAATCTTGGAAAACAGCCCTTTCACAAATGCACCATAAGCTCCAAAGCATACCGGGGTGCGACAAATTTCCTTGAGGAGATGGTCTATCCTCTAAAACCATTTCTAAAGATGTCGATAGTTAAAGAAGAAGATATCAATGTCAGCCAAAGCGTGGACTTCAAGATGATACTAGAACCATTCACCTATTCCAAGGAGTACAATATCTCTATTAAAGCGAATTGTTTATGAGTACATATTTTACTATCTGGCACTGGAGTGCAGTTATCACTGCGATCATACTCTTCTTTTTCCTGGTCCTCCTCTCTTTGAAAGAGAAGAACCAGAAAAATATCCTGTCGATGATTTTTGCCTCTTTTTTAGTTCTTTCGACAGCGACTTTCTTCTCAATCATGGCCATCGACAAATATACCAAGAATGCAACACTTTATGGTGTAAAGAACACACGAATACTGCGTAACGAGACCATTGTCTTTACCGGTTTTGTGAAGAACAAAGGTGATTATGTGATTGGAGAGATCGTTCTAAAAGTCAAACTTGTCAATAAGGGGCATGTTACCGGGAATGTGAAAGGTGGAAGTTTTTACAAGCCAAGCGGACTCTTTGATTTTTTCACTTCTTTTGGCCAAAAAAGTACTTACAAACCTCAAAAAGTTGAAGAGGAGTTTGTTGTGGCCAGAAACATTGAACCGGGTAAGGCAAAATCATTCAGGGTTCAGATGAAGTATCCACCATATTTCAAGCATGTCTCACAGTTTACGAGTATCAGTGCGCATTAACCCCTAATACTTCAAGCCGATACGCTTGAGTTCTCTATTGATATGCCTGACTTGCGCATTTCTGTCCCGACACCACTCCGGTGCGATCAGACTGTCATCATCCACGCCCGCTGTAATCCTTTGAACACTTACATGTTCAGGCTTCATTTGAATCGCTTTCAAAAGTACTTCCAGATAGAGTTCTTCCGATATCGGTTCAAACTCTCCGCGCTTATACTCGTTTGCCAAAGCTGTTCTTTTTACGACATACAGAGGATGGTACTTCACAGAGTCAATACCCCACTCATATGCCTTCTTTGCTGTTTCAAGCATCATTTCCTTGTCTTCTCCCGGTAGACCGAAAATAAGATGTCCACAGACGTTTAGGCCAAGGGCCTTTGACTTCTTGATAAGTGCCTTGACATTGGCACTGTCGTGCCCGCGGTTAATGCGTTCTAGTGTCTCATCATAGATAGACTGGATTCCAAACTCTATCCATATCTCTTTACTTTTGTTAAGTTCGGCAAGGTATTCCAATGTCTCATCCGTGACTGAGTCCGAACGTGTACCGATACTCAATCCAACCACATCATCAAAGGTAAGCGCTTTGTCATACAGGGCTTTTAAGGTATCAAAAGGGGCATAGGTATTGGTAAATGACTGGAAATAGACAAGAAATTTCTTCGCCCCGTATTCCCGCTTGGCTTTTGATGCGATGACTTCAAATTGCTTTTCAAGTTGAAGAAGCTGTTTTTCCAAATGGGGGTTCTCTTTTGAATCAAGATTAAGATGGAAACCTTTCAGCTCCTGCACACCGTCGAGACTTGGTGAAAAAGAGTCGTTCTCACAAAAGGTACATCCCCCACGTGCGACTGTCCCATCAATATTCGGGCAGGTGAAACCCGATATGGAAATCGGTGCCTTGTAAACTTTTTCGTGAAACTTTTCTTTGAGCTGTCCCCCAAAGGTATAGACTTGTTGAAGAGACATCAGTACAGATACTCACCTGTGAAACATGCCGTACAGTATTCACTCTCTTGGGAATCCACACTCTTAAGCAGTGCTTCATGGCTTAGGTAAGCCAAGGAGTCTGCTCCCATGAATTCACACATCTCATCATTGCTCATATTGGCTGCAAGCAGGTTCTCCTTATCCGGAGTATCAATACCGTAATAACAAGGGTCCGTTGTCGGCGGTGAAGAGATACGCATATGTACTTCAGCCGCACCGGCCTCTTTCAACATCTTGACGATTCGTTTGGATGTCGTACCACGGACAATTGAATCATCAATGACGATCAATTTCTTACCTTTGATCAAGGAAGTAATCGGAGATAGTTTCATTTTGACTTTAAGGTCACGCATCTCTTGTGTCGGTTCGATAAAGGTACGACCAATATAATGATTACGCATAATACCCATCTCATAAGGGATACCGCTCTCCTGAGAATATCCGATCGCAGCAGGAACCCCGCCATCAGGAACAGGTATAACCATATCTGCTTCTACCGGCTTAATCTTGGAAAGCTCTGCTCCCATATTCTTACGCATCTGATAAACATTTTTGCCAAATACCTCTGAATCAGGGCGTGCGAAATAGACGTATTCAAAGATACAGTGCTTAGGTGTCGGCTCATACACCTGAATTGATTTTGGTGCCTTGCCCTTTTCAAAGACCAAAAGCTCACCCGGTTTAACATCACGGATATACTCTGCACCGACAAGGTCAAAGGCACAGGTCTCTGAAGCAACGATATAACCATCACCAACTTTTCCGATACTTAATGGACGAAGACCATGAGGGTCTCGCATAGCAAACATCTTTGAACGAGACAGGAAGACAAGGGAGTAAGCGCCCTGAATCTTCTTAACCGCATCAACAATACGGTCAAGAAGTTTTCTTTCTTCACTTTTAGCGATAAGATGAATAAGGTTTTCAGTATCCATAAAGGTCTGGAAAATGGCACCCTTTCTGATAAGGCCGTCACGGACCTCTTGAGCATTGGTAAGGTTTCCATTATGTACGATGGCCATCTCGCCAAGATCATACCGGGCAAAGACAGGTTGTGCATCTAAAATAGAGTCATCCCCCGCCGTTGAATAACGGTTGTGCCCGATAGCAGAATTACCTTGAAGTGTCTTAAGTTTCTGATCGTCAAAGACCTGGGAGACAAGCCCTCTGTCCTTGATCGTATGCACTTTCTTTCCATCTGCAGAAGAGATCCCGCATGCTTCCTGTCCACGGTGCTGTAAAGAGTGAAGCGAGAAGTAGGCTAACTTTGAAGCCTCCGGGTGGTTAAAGATCCCAACAACTGCACATTTTTCATTTAATTGTCTATCCATCTTAGTCTAATCCTAAACAATCTGATATATTATATAGTCCCGCTTCCTGGGAAACCAACCATTTTGAAGCACGTAAAGCACCTTTAGAGAATGTATGTCTTGATGTCGCTGTGTGGTTCATCTCGATAAACTCGCCTTCGTTATAAAAGCCGACAGTATGACGCCCGACGATATCACCACCGCGCAGTGCCATAACAGCAATCTCATCCTTTGTTCTCTCTCCAATGTTCCCATTACGTCCACTGACACGGACCTTGTCCAAATCAAGTCCGCGACCTGCAGCCGCTGATTCGGCCAAGGTCAATGCCGTACCGCTCGGTGCATCCTTTTTATGTTTATGGTGCATCTCTACAACTTCAATATCAAAACCTTCCAATACACGGGAAGCCTGTTGAACAAGCTTTGATAGTACTGCCACACCCAATGACATGTTCGTCGCATACAAGATAGGCATCGCTTCACTCGCCTCTTTCATCAGGTTAAACTGGTGAATATCGAGACCCGTTGTCGCTATCACAAGCGGTTTTGGTGCCTTTAGGCTCTTTTCCAGAAGCATCTGTGTTGCTTCTGGCAGAGAGAAGTCAACCACCACATCGCAGGCTTTCAAAAAAGCATCTAGATCATTCGTGACCAAGGCAGAAGGGTCAATAGCGAAATCCAAACTGTTTCGTACAAAGACAGAACCTAAGACCAGGTTCTCATCACTTTTTATATCTTCCAACAGAAGCTTGCCTACGCGTCCTGTTCCGCCGTATACTCCAACTTTAATCATTCTCTCTCTTTTTTATCCATTAACTTTTTCATCTACATAGGCGATTGCGCTCAACGCCGCAACCGCACCGTCACCGGCAGCACAAACGACCTGCTTTGGCGCTTCAATCCTGAGATCGCCTGCCGCAAAGAGACCCGGTGTCGATGTCTTCATGCGTAGATCAACGATGACCTGTCCCTGCTCGTTCAAGTCGCAAATAGCCTTTCCCTCTTCATTCATCAAGACCTGATTGTTGACGTTGTTGCCGACAAAGGTGAAGATTCCCGGGACATCGATCTGACGGTCCCCATCCGGTGTCTTTACACTCAGACCGGTCACACCCATCGCATCACCAAAGGCTTCATTGATCGTCGCATTTAATACTAACTCGATGTTTTCCGTCTCTTTGACACGTGCTATCGTATTTGGAGCTGCACGGAAAGTATCTCGTCTGTGTATCAAGTAAACTTTTGTACAGATCTTGGCAAGGTATAGTGCTTCTTCCATAGCCGTATCGCCACCACCGATAACAGCGACCTCTTTTCCCTTGTAAAAGAAACCGTCACATGTTGCACAGGTAGAGACACCTTTTCCAAAAAGCTCGTCTTCACCTTTGAAACCTGCACGCCGTGGTGTCGAACCGGTACATACGATGACACTCATAGCATCTTCCGTCGTACCGTCTCCCTTGTGGACAGTAAAATTTCCGTCTTCTTTTCGCTCGACCTTGATAACTTCGACCATGTCATGTTTCAGACCAAAGCGTTGACACTGTTCAGGCCATGGCATCATCAGATCCATTCCTGAAATTTCACCTGTCACACCCGGGTAGTTTTCAATTTCGGAACTGCCTGTGATCTGACCGCCAGGCATCCCTTTCTCGAACATCGTTACATTTTCCAAACCACCGCGAGTTGCATAAAGACCGGCAGTCAAACCTGCAGGTCCACCACCAATAATCGCTAAATCTAACATGTCCAACCCTTTATAGTTCTTCTATAATTCATTAGGAATTTCATCAATCGTATCTAGTTCTGCAATGATACTATCTTGTTTATAAAGACCCTCTTTAACTTTCTTAATAATAAACACAGAAGGTGTTTTATATATGTTAAACCGCTGCACGATACTTAGAATCGTATTAGTGCCTGAACGTACATAGGTCACATGTTCATTGGAACTGAAATCCTGCTGATAATAATCAATTGCCAGGATCTTGTGACGAGGTCTCAGCTTATTGATATTCTCAACAGTACCCGCTTTTTTTGAACTGTAAAATATGACAAGATAACGTTCCTCATCTGGCGTGAAAATTTTACCTTTCTCATAAACGAGCCACTGGTTAAAATCAATAAATTTATATTCTTGGAATTTGTAGTTGAAGTAAGCAAAGGCAATCGCAATCATGCCTGCGCCGAAAAATGAGGCGAGAAGGGTGCCGACTGAGAAAAGTCCGCTACCGCGTCGTGCCATGAATTATGCTAATAGAGCGTTTAGTTTTTCTTCAAAAGCTTGTTTAGAAGCAGCACCGACCATTTGCTCAACAACTTCACCGTCTTTGAAAAGGATGATTGTTGGGATTGAACGGATACCGTATTTAATAGCGATATCTTGTTCTTCGTCTGTATTTACTTTACAGATCTTAGCTTTTCCATCGTAGTCTTCCGCTAGTTCTTCAATAACTGGAGCAATCATACGACATGGTCCACACCAAGGTGCCCAAAAGTCAACCAATGCTACTCCCTCTTTAATTGTTTCATCAATACTAGAAGCCGTAAGTTCGATGTATTTTCCCATCTTTCGTTCCTTGTTTAAGTTTAATTAGAAGTATTATACCCTCAAATTCTTTAAAACCTCTTAGTCAAAATTATAAACAGGAGTATTTTTATCCTATTTAAAAAAGCCCCTACATTGTGATATTTTCTATCAACTGACAGTCGTCATTTTGAACAGAAACAGCATCGATTTGAAAAGCCATATCGATCTTCTTTTTCTGCATAAAACGATGCGCTGTATTGATGACAAATTGGAGTTTTTTTGGAGTGATATTATAAAGCGGATCATAGGATGATCCTGATTTCACTTCGATAAAATGTAAGACATCATCTTTAATGGCAATGATGTCTATCTCACCGCCTCTTAATGTAAAGTTGCGTTCGATAATTTGAAAACCGTGTTCTTGGATATATTTACAAGCTTTTTCTTCTGCTATGTCCCCAAGTGCTCGGCTCATTTAAGACTCCATTACAAAGTATGTAGTAAATAAAACATTACACGACCTTCGTTCATTATCTTCATAACAAAGGAAAAGAACTTTGTTTAGGCGCAGATAACCTCAACCTGGATCGATTTGAATGCAGCGGTCATTATCAGCTCATCACTTTTGTCACCAAAGATATGGTTTAGTTTTGAATCAGCATGGTGAAAGGTCGTATAGAGTGTTTTTGGCTTTACTTTATCTGTGAATTTCACCCTTAATGGATTTGTCTGTCCATATTGAGTCTTTAGAATAACTTTTTCACTTGTAAAATCTACTGCATCATCTTCATGTACGAGAAGTATATCTTCCGTATGTTTATTCATTAGTTTATCAGTGTACTTTGTCTGTGCTGAGTTATTATAATGCGCCATGATTCTACCTGTTGTCAGGTAATACCCTTTTAGCTCTTTCTTTCTAATCTCTTCTACCATCCCTGATAATGTGTAGCCATGGTATCTAAATGCACCAATACCGTCTTTTGTTCTAAAGTCTTCTCTGTGCAGAACAGGTGTTCCTGTACCATCATCATTAATAGGCCACGAGATACCTGCTTTTTCATTCTCTCTAAGTACTTTATACGAAGCTCCTGTAAAACGGTTTGTCGCGGTTTTACGGACATCTTCCCAAATGTCTTCAGACGACTCAAAACCGAAATCACCACCCATCTTGTCATCAAGAAGCTTGATAACTTCCCAATCATCGGGCAGATCCGATTGTACTAAAGGTGTTGACAGGTGTACCTTTCTCATCGCATTGATATAGATACCTGTTTTTTCATAAGCCGACTTAACACCCACGACAATATCTGCACGTTGCGCAACATCCGTCATAAACAGCTCTTGAACAAAGATAAGTTCGAGGTTTTCAAATGCCTCGATAAGTTTGTTAAGGTTCGGATGAATGTGGGTTATGTCTTCGCCAATGTTGAGGACCCCTTTGATCGTACCTTCAAGCATACCGTCTACAAGCTGTGGTGTCATCAGGCCCACCTCTTTTGGTGCCTGATAATCCGGTGCGTAGTAAGGGAGCATACCCATATCACAGGCTCCCTGAACATTTGTCTGCCCACGAAGAGGCATCACACCTGCACCGTCTTTACCGATATTCCCTGTCATCAATGCAAGATGCACAATAGCCATAACCGCGTATGAACCGTCTGTATGTTCGGTGATACCAAGTCCCCAAAGAATCAATGATTTTTTAGTGGCGTATTCACGGGCGATCTCAGGAAGCATATCAGCTAAATATTCATAGCCTTCAACTTCTCTGAAAAATTCAGGGTTTGCATAAGGATCATTTAGAATATTTTCTTTATAGTGTTCCCAGTTTTTTGTTCTGTTTTTAATAAAGTCTTTGTCATATAACTCTTCGGTTATGATCGTATAGGCCATCATGTTTAAGACAAGCAGGTTTGATTCATGTGGCGTGATTGCTTTATATTTTGAGAATTTATGAAGTTTGATCTCACGTACATCAAAACAGGCGATCGGTGTGCCGTTTTGTGACGCTTTAATCATACGGTTACCCACAATCGGGTGTGCTTCGGTTGTGTTAGAACCCATAACGATCATAAACTCTGTTTTATAGATATCATCAAATGGATTTGAGGCCGCACCTTCACCAATGGTCAGTCTCATCCCCTTAAGAGATGGGGAGTGACATACTCTGGCACAGTTGTCAACATGCGGAGAGTCCAATGTAAAACGTGTAAATTTCTGGAAGTAATAAGCAGATTCACAAGAGGTTCTGGCTCCGCCGAGTGAACATACTGACTTACGACCATATTTTGCTTGAATATCTTTAAGCTTCATGGCTCCAGCAGTCGTAGCTGCTTCCAAATCAGATTCATACCATGTATCATCTAAATCAACTAAGGTATCAG
>JBFFSC010000074.1:0-8317 GCA_041572615.1 Sulfurimonadaceae bacterium | reverse complement strand
TAAAATGTCACTTTTATTTTCATAATACGGATTTCATATGCTTTACTGGCTTTACCGACATCTCGATATCAATCTCTTTCAATACATCAGTGTCCGCGCTGGTTTTGCTTTTTTCATCGCACTGCTTATTACACTTTTTGTTATGCCGAAATTCATCAAATGGGCCCAGGACAAATGTGAACAGCCGATCAATGATTATGCTCCGGACTCGCATCAGCACAAGGCAAAGACCCCAACGATGGGAGGTGTCGTGTTTTTAGGTGCTGCCATTCTCGCAACGGTCTTGACGGCGAAGCTTAACTCCTATTTTGTTGTCGGCGGGCTGTTGACACTGAGCCTTTTTGGTCTTATCGGTCTGCAGGATGACCTCTCTAAAGTCATGAAGAACGAAAACCTTGCCGGCTTGAGTGCAAGAGTAAAACTCCTTCTTCAGATCTTAAGTGCAGCTGTCGTCACACTTTATCTTTATTTTTATGCAGACTTTAACACCGAACTCTATCTGCCGTTTTTTAAGAACCCAATCTTTGACATGGGCATCTTTGCCATCATCTTTTGGATATTTGTGATGATAGGGACTTCCAATGCTGTCAACCTGACAGATGGATTAGACGGTTTGGCGACTGTACCGTCCATCTTCTCTTTGATGTCTCTCTCTGCCATTGTCTATATTACCGGGCATGCGATTATCTCGGAATACCTTTTACTTCCGAACTTTCCCGTTGGAGAGGTCGTGATCATCGCAGCAGCATTGATCGGTTCGCTGGCCGGCTTCTTGTGGTTCAACTGTCATCCGGCTGAAGTCTTTATGGGAGACAGCGGTTCATTGACCATCGGTGCCTTTATTGCCTATATGGGAATCATCGGAAAGTCTGAAGTGCTGCTTCTGCTTATCGGTCTCATCTTCGTCATTGAGACTGTCTCCGTCATGCTGCAGGTAGGCTCATACAAGTTTCGTCAAAAACGTGTCTTTTTAATGGCCCCTATCCATCATCACTTTGAAATGAAGAACTGGGCAGAGAACAAGATCATTGTGCGTTTTTGGATCATTTCCATGCTTTCAAACCTTATCGCATTAATCTCATTAAAGATCCGCTAATATGAATAAGGATAAACACTCCACTTACGCTTTAGCGACGGGAGCATCGGCGTTTAGCGCCAGAAATATATCCTTTTTCGGATATGGTAAGACAACCCGTGCCCTGGCAAGGAAAATAGGTATTTCAACCTTCTATGATGACAACGTTCATAAACCTTTTCAAGATGACGACGGCAATAACCTCAGACCTGTTTCTGAGTTCGAAGCCAAATATTCCACCTGCGAGATTCCTTCTCCAGGAATGGCACCGACGCACGAACTGATCCAAAAAGCGCAAAACCTCATCAGTGAATATGACTATTTTGCCGATGTAATGCCGCCGTCCGTCTGGATAACCGGTACGAACGGAAAGACAACAACTACACAGATGATACAGACACTTCTGGCTTCTCATGGTTCCCAAGCGGGTGGGAATATCGGGACACCACTTGCTGAACTGGATGAAGATGCAAGCCTGTGGATCCTCGAGACCAGTTCTTTTACCCTTCATTACACTAACAAAGCTGCTCCAAAAGTCTTTGTTTTGCTGCCTATCACTCCTGATCATCTTTATTGGCATGGCTCATTAAAAGAGTACGAAGAGGCCAAACTGAAGCCGCTAAAGATCATGCAGGAGGGTGACTGTGTCATCCTTCCGAAGAAATATGAAGACTATCCGACAAATGCGATGAAAATTGCCTATGAGACAAATGAAGACCTTGCCCAATACTTCGATATCGATATCTCCAAACTCCGCTATAAAGGTGCCTTCTTACAAGATGCCCTGCTCGCCTTGGGCGTAAGCAAGATACTCTTTGACGAATGTGATTATGATCGTATTAATGCGATGGCATTGGATGCTCATCGTCAGGAAGAGTTTTATGACAAGGAGGGAAGACTCTGGGTCAATGACTCCAAAGCGACGAACCTTGATGCAACCCTTCAGGCTGTCTTAACCTATAAAGACCGTCCCCTCTCGCTTATCCTCGGCGGCGATGACAAGGGGGTCGATCTCACACCGCTCTTTGAGACACTTAAAGACCTGGACCTCAACATCTATGCCATCGGTAAGAATGAATCCACTCTTGTAGAACTTGCCAACGCCTTCAATATCAATGTCACCCCATGCAAGACGCTAAGCATTGCCTGTGAAAAAATAAAGGCCGAAAACGACAAGCAACGCACCGTCCTGCTCTCTCCGGCCGCCGCAAGTCTTGATCAGTTCAGCTCCTATGGAGAACGAGGAGATAAATTTAAAGAGTTTGCCCTGCTTTAAGCTTGGTGTAACTGCGCATAGGATAATATTTCGTCCTCTTAAATATTTGATATGCCTCGTTAGCTCAGTCGGTAGAGCAAATGACTGAAAATCATTGTGTCCTTGGTTCGATTCCGAGACGAGGCACCACTTCAACTATTTAAGAACTTTTTATCATTGATAACCCCGTGCCTCGTTAGCTCAGTCGGTAGAGCAAATGACTGAAAATCATTGTGTCCTTGGTTCGATTCCGAGACGAGGCACCACTTTATATTCCATTAACCATACTTCAGCCTAAAATCACTATTTGATAATTTTTGATCAACCTACTATAATTACTTTATAAATGATTCATGTAATAGGAGACTGATGACCTCACTGTTTAAGACCAGACTACTTGTCAGTATTATCTTTATCAGCTTATCCGCGGTTGTCTTCGTCTCAACCACACAAGACAAAGAAGAACGCATACAGCATATCCTTGATCAACATATCAAGGATCTTGAAGTCAACTATCACATCAGTAACAATTTTTTTAAGACTGTATCAGAGAACGCTTTCTTTCATATCACTCATAGCCCTGAAGTCCTCGAGCTTCTTTATCAGGCAAAACATACGAAAGAGAGTGACAAACTTGCGAGCATACGGAATAAATTTTATTCGAAACTGGAACCGTTTTACAGACAATTGATGAAAAACGGTGTCATTATCACCCTCTTCTCATTTGAAGACAACCATACGTTCTTGCGCCTTCATAAGCCTGGCAAGTTCGGTGACGACCTTTCCAAAGTGCGTTACAGCTTTACCTATGTCAACAAATATAAAAAGCCAATCCGAGGCTTTGAGCAGGGAAAGATATCGCACGCTTTTAGAAATATCTTCCCTATCTTTTATAAAGACGAATACCTCGGAAGTGTTGATATCGCTTTCTCATCCGAATCCCTGCAAGACAATATGACGAATACGCATAAGATCGACACTCACTTCATTCTTAATAAAAGTCTATTTGATTTTAACATATGGAATGCGCAAAAGAATGTGAAATATATACAGAGTATCGAACATCCTGACTTTCTTTTTGCCATTACCAAAGAGCATAGCCTTAAAGGTATTCATGACGATGAAAAATTCCTGACCGAAGCAATTAAATATCAGATAAAAGAGAATGTCAAGCATCAAAGTGCATTCTCACTTTATCATCCAATAGATGACACCGTTAAGGTCATAACCTTTTCACCAATCAAAGATATCAAAGAACAAAAGACAGTGGCCTACCTAGTCTCTTACATCGATAGCCCTTATATAAAGAGTATCTTAAATGACTACCTCTGGATCAACCTGATACTAATAGGCGGTATGTTCGTGATCACCTTGCTCATATGCAGTATCGCAAGACATCGTCATTTCCTGCAACAGGAGGTCAACGAGAAGACCAAAGAGCTTGAGGCACTGAATGAGAACCTTCAACACGATCTCGATAACAAACTGCGCGAAATTAGAGAGAAAGACGGAATGCTCCTTGAACAGGCTAAACAGGCTTCTATGGGTGAGATGATTGGCAATATCGCCCATCAGTGGAGACAACCGCTTAATGCCCTGGGGCTTGTCTTACAAAAAATCCCTATATTTTACGAACGCAATAAACTTGACAAAGAAACCTTGGACGAAACGATACAAAAGGGTATGGCCCTGGTCAACAAGATGTCCAGTACAATCGATGACTTCAGATATTTTTTTAAAGAAGAGAAAGAGTCTAGTGACTTCAAACTTGTCGATACGATTGAGAACTGTCGGTCACTGCTAAGTACTATTTTAGAGCAAGAAAAAATTAAGCTTCATATCATCGTCGATGATAACATCCAGGTCAATGGTCATGCCAATGAACTCTCACAAGTTCTTTTAAATATCATCAATAATGCCAAAGATGCATTGATTGAGATGTCCATTCCCGATGCACGTATCACAATCACTGCTCATACTGATGATGAGAAAGTTATAATTGATATAGAAGATAATGCCGGCGGGATTCCCGAAACGATCATCAACAAGATATTCGATCCTTATTTTACGACTAAAGAAGAGGGTAAAGGAACAGGGATCGGCCTGTTTATGTCCAAACGTATTATCGAAGAGAGTATGCACGGTCGTCTTAGTATCTCCAACACTCAAAATGGAGCTAAGTTCAGCATTGTCTTAAAAAAGTCACCTTCAAGCTAAAAAAAACTTTTTAACCCCGACTTGATGCTTATTCGATTGAATTTGTTGAAAAAATCAGTATAATGCTTACTTATTTAGAGACATATCGGTGTGGGAACAACATGACAGAACAAGATCTTATCCAAGAACTATCATCCATTGCAAAGGGAATCTCCATTCTCTATGTCGAAGACGACAAAGACATCCGAGAGTTCATGCACACCCTCCTCAAAAGTTTTTTTGATACGACCTATACTGCTGAAAATGGCAAAGAAGGTCTGAAGATCTATCAGGAAAAGCAGATCGATATCATACTCAGTGATATTGCTATGCCTGTCATGGATGGGATCGAGTTTTCACGCGAGATCAAAAAGACAAATCCTTATCAGAACATCATCATCACCTCAGCCTTTGAAGAGTCAGCCTACTTTATCGAACTGATCAATATCGGTGTGAACAGGTTCATCCTCAAACCACCATCTAACAAGCAGCTGTTTGAAGCCCTGATCTATATCTGCAGACTGATACAGAATGAAAAAGAACTTGAAAAACACCGAGAAAATGCCAAACTTGAGCTCATTGAAAACAAAGAACTTCTGCGTCAGTACAAAGATGTTGTAGACCAGGCTGCTCTGGTCACGAAAACTGACCTGGAAGGTACTATTACCTATGTCAATGACAACTACTGCGAATCAACAGGTTTCTCAAGGGAGGAGCTCATTGGCGGCAATCACAAGGTCTTGCGCCACCCCGATGTCCCAAGTTCCGTCTATGCCCAGATGTGGAAAGACATACAAGCAAAAAAGACCTGGAAAGGGATCATAAAGAACTATAAAAAAGACCGATCCGAATTTATCGCACAGACACTTATAGCCCCCATCTTAAACAGTAAAAACGAAATACAGGAATATATCGGTATTCGCCATGATATCACCGAGATGGTACACCTTGCAAAAGAGATTGAAGAGACACAAAGAGAGATGCTTTATATCCTTGGGGAAATGGGTGAGACCCGTTCACAAGAGACCGGATTCCACGTCAAACGGGTAGCAAAATATTCACTGCTTCTGGCCCAACTCTATGGCTTGAGCGAAGAGGATGCCATGCTTTTATATATCGCTTCACCGATGCATGACATAGGAAAGATCGCCATTGCCGACCGTATTCTTCTGAAACCCGGAAAACTAACCGATGAAGAGTTTGAAGAGATGAAACGGCACGCCACCTACGGGTACGAGATCTTCAAATCCTCCTCCCGTCCAACGCTGCAGGCGGCTGCTACCATAGCGCATGAACACCATGAAAAGTATGACGGCAGCGGTTATCCAAGAGGATTAAAAGCTGAAGAGATCCATCCCTTTGGACGCATTGTGGCATTAGCTGATGTTTTTGATGCACTAAGTACAAAGCGAGTCTATAAAGATGCCTGGCCTATGGAAAAGGTCTTGGAATTTCTGAAAGAACAGAGGTCCAAACACTTTGATCCAAGCCTTGTTGACCTGCTTCTTGAGAACCTGGAACAGTTTCTTGCCATCAAAGAGAAATATTCGATCGGAGATGTTGAAGAGGATGCCCGTCATTAAGGGTGTTTGACTCCGCCTGAATAAAACACCTCGCACTGACCGCTCACTATCATCTCTTTCCCTGCTGATAACACATTGAAACCTGCCGTCATCGTATCATTGAGCAAGGTCACATTGGAATCCTGTCGCAATGCTTTTTGCCAAATGAAGTTTGCACTGCTGTCTATGACACTGGCTCCAAAATCAAGGACTTTTCCCCCTGTCTTCAATACACTTTTAGGTGCACTGCCCAACAGGACAACCGCCGTTCCACTTGAGTTTACCAGTTCTGGAGACGATATGTTTCCTTTGAGTCTTTGTCGAAGTATCGCACACCCCTGACGATCCAGAACGGCTATCTCAAAATCTTTGATATCACCATTATGTTTTAAGTTCGTATTAACAGCGAACCGATAACTTTTCGTTGACATAGCAACATCTTTTGAGACGATAAGATCTGGGATGATATCCAGATCAAGCTTGATGTGTTTTACTTCTGTATAATCGCTAACCTCATCCCCCTTAAAGCCTCGTCCGTATAATTTTCTTCCCATTGCAAATATGTTTAAACCCAGGACATCTTCGAGGCCTTTAAGTTCACTGTCTATATCTATACCCTGAAATTGGAGCTCTTTGGCATCCAACTTTGTCGAGCCTGATTCTTTTTCGAGGTCATAGTATATGCTGCCATCCACATAGCCCTGCTTGACACGTCCCTCTTTATGTAAAAGTGCTCCTATCTTGGTGGCTGAGAGGTGTTTTAAAGCAATAGTAAACTCACTGCCTTTAAGGGCAATATCCAATCTTCCATCAAAAGAATCACTTGTCAGTACACACTCCGGATTTCCCTTTTCATATCCCCCTTTGCCGGACATCTTCAATGCGCCGTAGAGTTCGGCTCCACTAATTGCTTTATAAGGGTTTAGGTCTTTGATGTCAATATTGATATCCGTCTGTAGTTTTTTATTCTTGTAGATCAATCTATTAAGATCAAAAGAGTCATTCTCATGGCGTATAGACAAGGCTGCACTGATATCATCTTCAAAACTAATATTCGCATGTGAAAGAAGAGACAGGGACTGTTTCCGCCGTTTTAGTGTAAACGGCAAATTCAGTTTTAATATTTTGTCAACAAAATGGAATGCAATCTGACCTTTTCTAGTATCAAGGTAACGGTTCTTGATATCAGGCCAGAATATCAGGCTATTCTTACTGAGGCTGCCTTTGATCTTCCCACTAAGGTTTTCATCCAATCCCGTCTCTTCTTTGAGCAAAACCAGACGTTTTGTGTTTAATGTAAAATCGATATCCTCTAGACTTCCTTGCGCATCAAGGTCAAAACTGCCTTGCGCATAAGCCGGCTGATTCATCTGATTAAGAAGTTTTTCCAAACTGAGATTCGATCCTTTGACCTTGATATTCTGACCGTTGAGAAAAACCTGTAACACTCCTTCCAGATCTCTATTGATCATGTCGACCTGCAGCGCTTTGTCATAAGAAAAGCTTCCCTCCAAAACAAGACTATCTTTAAGTGTTGAGAGTTCAGGCTCTATGAATGCCTTATACCTTCCTTCCAATTTTGAATTACTGTATGTGGCATGGGGGATCAGAAATGAGAACTCCTGCGAACTCGCGTTCACCTCAAGAGTAGTTTCACCCTTGTGACCAACAGCATTGGTCTTGAGACGTATCTCTTTAGAGAGATAAGGCGTCATCACCTCTGCCTCAAGGCTTAAACTGTTTAGGTCCTTGAGGCTTATTCTTGCTTTCTGAACATTTGCATAAGGTGTTTCCAGTCGAAATTCAGACTCCAGGTCATTTAGTGTCCCCTGAACAGCCACATCGATGTTTTTAACCTCATGATCCGCTATGGAAAGGCTCTTTGTATTTACTTTTGCTCTGATTTCGTCTTTGTGGAAAGAACCTCGCGTGTTAATTCTTGCCTCATGGACTTTTTCTTTTCCCAAAAGTGATAACAATTTAGAGAGTTCAAGTCCCTCTACCTGCCACTGTAATTTATCATCTGTATAATCAAACTGCAAGTTCCCACCAAGGCTTTGCATATCGATATCAGCCTTCAGCCTTCCATCTTTATAGTCCAACTGCCCCTCAGCCAACAGATCACCTTGAAGATATTTATCCAGCAGTTTGGAGATATAACGGTGTTGATCAAGCCCTTTTAGAGAAATCTTTATATCGGTATGCATCTCCCTGCTGTTCATATCATAC
>JBFFSC010000073.1:0-8397 GCA_041572615.1 Sulfurimonadaceae bacterium | reverse complement strand
TCATTGGTGCAGTGGTGGTAGTTCTGTTATTGCTGTGGCTGGTTATACGCTCACGTAAAAGCGCTCCAAAGCGTGAACTTGTTGATCTTGTCACGGAGCATGTTGAAAAAGAGGATTTTTCAGCTACGGGTGAAGAGGCAGAAGAGCCAACGGATGAAATCAGGGAAGAAGATGGTTTTATGCCTTCTGATATTACATCAGAACCGCAAGAGTTACATGTAAGTGAGGCTCCAGAAGAAGCAGATCTCCAACCTGAGCCAGAGGTGGAAGAGAGCGTTGAAGAAGAAACTCCGCCTGTTGAAGAAGTTCCGGTTCAGCCAGTTGCAAAAACAACGCAACAGCAAAACCTTGTCTCCCGCAAGAAGCGTGAGTCGACACGTGACGGAAGAAAGATCGTCAAAGCAGACTTTTCAGATTTCAGCGGGCAGCGTATACTTATCGCAGAAGACAACCTTATCAATCAAAAGGTAATCAATGGCGTCTTGAACGAATCAGGTATTGATGTTGTCATGGCAGAAGATGGCCAGATCGTCATGGACATTTTGGAAAAAGACAGTGATTTTGAGATCATTCTGATGGATGCGCATATGCCGCGTGTGGATGGTTTTGAAGCAACGCGTATGATCCGTGAGAACCCTGCGTACGAGCATATTGCCGTCGTGGCATTGAGCGGGGATACGGCAGCAGATGATATCAGACATATGCGTGAAGCAGGTATGGAAGAGACACTAGAGAAGCCATTGAAGATGGATGCACTCTATGATGTCATGTCTATGTACTACACTTTGCCGGAAACAACAAGTGAAGCGGTCGAGAAACCTCAGGTGGAAGAACTTGAAATCGATATGGATATCAATGATCTTCCAAGCCTCGATTATGCGCTTGGTTTAGAGATCTGTGGAAATGATGAGGCGATGTATAAAGAGCTGTTAAAAGAGTTCTTTCTTGGCTATAAAGACTCATCCAAAAAGTTGCGTGATGCACTGGTGAATAAAGATTATGAAGCGGCACAGGCCATCCTGATCGATGTCAAGGGAACGGCATCCAACCTGGGAGCTAAACAGTTTATCCAGATAACGGATCATTTCCTTAAAGAGCTTGCTGATGGTAACACGGTTGCCTATGGCGGACTCTTTAAAGACTATCAGACCTTTTTACTGAGTCTGTTAAAAAGTATCCAAAAAGCATTCCAATCCTAACCGGAAAGAGGTATCCTCCTTTTTCCCTCTCTTCATTTTTAGTATAATTTCAAAAATAAGAACAATTTACTTCATTCACACTTTATCCTATATTTGAACTAGGATGAGAGAGTTACAGTGGAGTGTCGGCATTAAGTGCCAGAAAAGAGTATTATGAAAAGAATCAAAGCAAAATCCCCAGATGCACAAGCGGCTTATTCATTGGTTGAGCATTTGCAAGCATATTTTGTAAAAGCCTTAGAACAACTATCATCCGAGATCGGAGAGAAAAAAACGTTTGAGCCTATCGAGTGGTTCCGTCATGGTGGTGAATTTGGCGGCGGAGTCCGTTATGTCGCAAGGGATGAAAAGCTTTTTAACCGTGGTTCGGTGAATGTCTCCCAGGTTCAATATGAGAATGATGAGACAAAACAGCTCGCATCGGCAACGGCACTTTCGACAATCATCCATCCGCGAAACCCGCATGCGCCTTCTATGCATATGCATATCTCCTGGACAGAGATGAAAAACGGAAAGGGGTACTGGAGAATGATGGCCGACCTTAATCCTTCTGTCTTTAAGGAAGAAGATAAGCAGACTTTTGAGGCCTGTCTGAAAGCGTGCGGCAGAAAGTATTATGAAGAGGCTTCGGCACAGGGGGATAAATATTTCTATATCCCGGCTCTTGAGCGTCATCGAGGGGTCAGCCATTTCTATCTTGAGAACTTTTCGACCGGCGACAAAGAAGAGGATGTGAAGATGGCAAAGCAACTCGGTGAGCATGTCGTCGATACCTATGTAAAGATCATCAAAAACAGGATGATCAATGAGCTGAAGATCACAGAAGAGGATAAAGAGGCTCAACTGGCTTACCATACCCTCTATCTCTTTCAGGTACTTACTCTTGACAGGGGAACAACGTCGGGGCTTTTGGTACATGATGAGAACGATGTAGGGATCATGGGTTCCATCCCTTCTCGTGTGAACAAAGCACTCTTCCTCTCCTGGAAAGATAAGACTCCTTGCGAACAAGAAGGCCTGGTCGAAGTAATTGCAGCGTGTCTGGATGAGAGCGGTGTTGTTGAGAACGAGCAGAAGGCAGCATTGGCAAAGGCGGCAAGAGAATATTATAAAACTCATCCGGAGGCATTGAAGGTCCAGGCCTCAGGTCATGTATCTGTCCCAACGGTACAAAACCATAAATAGAAAAATTCCCAAGCAGACATCATACGGAGAGCGTGAAAAATGCTACCGCTGCTTTAGACCGTTAAGCTCATGTATGTGTAAATACATCAAGCCGATACAAACCAAGACGAAGTTTGTCATCTTGATGCATACCCATGAGTTTAAAAAAGTCAAAAATGCCACAGGCCATTTCACACACCTTTCTCTTGAAAACTCTGAGATCTTTGTCGGTACGAATTTTGCCAAACATGAACGCGTAAATGCCCTTTTGGATGATGAGGGTAATAACTGCTATGTCCTTTACCCTGATCAGAACAGTCTTATCTTGAATGACACCCCCTTGGTACAAGAAGGAAAGCGGAATGTGATCTTCTTGATCGATTCGACCTGGCATAACGCAAAGAAACTTTTACGAGACAGTCCAAATATACAGGCACTTCCAAAAGTCTCTTTTGAGCATACAAAGAACTCGGCATACAAGATCAAAGAACAGCCTATGGAGTTATGCCTCTCCACGATAGAGTCGACGCATTGTGTATTGGAACTTTTAACGTTGAACAGCGTGGAAAAACTGAGTCACTCTGAGCTTAATGGTTTTCTGGAGCCTTTTAGGAAGATGGTGGAGTATCAGGTAAAATGCACGACACTGGAGAATAAATCTCCACGATTTAGGGCGTAAATAAAATAGTTATATGTTTTCTTAAAACAACTACATTGCGCGGATGACATTTCTTAGACTGTCAAGTACATTGGTACAGCCGTCAAGATACTTGATAGAGACTTCCATCAGTCCAGTGCGTTTCTCTTTGTCATCCCCATGGATAAGACGGGAGATAAGTTCGGGATAGGCCTCTCGGATATGCCTTGCCGTATCGTTGAAGGGCTGCATGATGTACTCAATGAGTGTACCGACCAAAGGAACAAATAAGATGATGCCGATTAACGCACCGGCTATACCGCCTGCAAGCTCTACCCAGGTGGGCATGCCGGTAAAGGAGTACCAGTAGTAATAGAAGAAGTTCTGCTGGGACATGTAGAGTTCACCTGCTAAGTACGAGCCTGCAAGTGCACCCAGGCCTCTTGACATCTCGCCGACGATACCGGTCGATATACTCATGTCTATGATAAATGAGCTTGCCTTGGTGCTCAATCGTTTGAGATGCGTGACTTCAATGGCTTTCATGGCAATGTCATCTTTCCACTCTTTCGCACATTGCAGCATCTGCTCTTTTTTTTCTTCATCGTCTTTATATGTTTCAAGCATGAACTGATTTAAAAAATTCTGCAGTCTAGTCTGAAGCAGATCGACACAGAAGACATCCTGGGTGAACTTTTCCAAGAGCTCTTTTTCACTCCGTGTTGTCTTATGAAAACCTTCCTTTTTAAATATCAGCGTGTATAACCATGAGAGTAGGTTGTTGATAGAGATTAGAAGGTCAAGGATGTCATTTCTGAAATGGCGTTTGAACATCTGCCATGGACTTTGGTAGTACTCTTTTGAAAAGGCTTCCAGCCTGGGATTGACGACTTCATAGAGATAGTTGTACAAAAAGGTGTTCAATGCAGACTCGAGTGTCTGACGGGTCTTTTGATCATGCATGTTTTACCTGCCTTTTATTTGCCGCTGAGAGTTTTTTAGTACTGTTTTTTGCTTGAGCAGGTGCGTAAGGTTTTAAGTACGCCGGGAGGATACGTCCTTTTATCTTGAGCAGGTCCTCTATCATACACTCGGCTACGGTTGAGGCTTCTCGTTTGAGGACATCAGTTAAATACTCAAATAGAAGTTTGGAAAGCCGTTCAAGTGAGATCTTCCATGTGGAGTCGGTTTGGGTATAGATCCATTCGCTAAAAGCAAAGAAACTCTCATAAACACTTTCGTCCTGCCATAGAAGGAGAATGGAGTGTTTAAAGTTTCCGCTGTTGTAGGTCAGGTCCCAAAAACGGGCAAAACGTTTCATCTTCTGAATATCTTTAAAAGAGAGAAGGTCATTGGTTAATATGTCATAGGGCGGGGTGTCACTGTAGACCATTCCGAAGTGCTTGTCGTGTCGTTCAAGGGTTGTGCCTGAAAGTTTTTTAAGTATGCCAATCTGTATCTCCGAACTGCTCAATGCGACCAGGGTATTGAGGTTTTCGCCGAAGCTCTCCAGGCTTTCACCAGGCAGACCGACAATAAGGTCAAGGTGTATATGCGCCTTCGTGTTATTTTCAATGTAGGCGATATTTTCTTTTATCTTGTTCACTTTCAAAGGACGGTTGATGTTTTCAGCGATAAGAGGGTTAAGGGTCTGGATGCCGATCTCCAGCTGCAATGCACCCTCAGGAAAGAGGGCAATCTTCTCCTTGATACTTTGGGGAAAGTGGTCGGGAATGACTTCAAAGTGGGCAAAATAGGGTGGCTCTTTACTTAAAAAAAAGTCCAAGATCGCATTGGCGAATCGCATGTTGAGGTTGAAGGTCCTGTCGACAAACTTAAAGTTACGCGCGCCTTTTTGCCATAATGTCTCAAAGGCTTGAAGCAGAGCATCAAGTTCAAAGTTCCTTACTTTCTCATCGATGGATGAGAGACAGAACTCGCACATAAAGGGACACCCCCGGGATGCTTCGACATAGATATAGCGGTTGTCAATATCGTTTTGTGTGTAGTAGTCATAAGGGAGTTTGATCTGGCTGAGGTCTTCCATCACAGGCTTTATAATCTGTTTTTGCGGTGCAGTACCGCTTAGAATCTCTTTACAGAGTCTATAAAAGGCCGTGTCTCCTTCGCCCTGAATGATGTGATCGGCTTGTGAGAAATCAACGCGAAAAGGGGAATATGAGACTTCGGGACCGCCCAGGATAACATGAGTCTTTGGGGAGACTCTTTTAATGACCTCTATGAGTTCATAGGTCTGAGCAGCATTCCAGATATAGACACCCAGGCCGATGATCCTTGGTGACTCATCAAGGAGTTTTTCGGCAACACTTTGAATGGCATCATTGATGCTGAACTCCAGGATAAGACTTTTTTCCCTGAGTTCCTTCATATTGGCATAGAGGTATCTCAGGCCAATTGAGCTATGCGTATAACGGGCATTTAATGTCGCTAGAATAATTTCCATGTGAAATCATACACATACTCAACTGTTTATTAGATATAATCACAGTAATTAGTGTAATGCTGCTTTGTCTTATTTGTAACAGAGGCGTTGGCACTTAGTAGCAGAAAGGAAAGATGATGAAAGAATGCAACTCTTTAGAAGAGGTCCGCAATGAGGTTGATAAACTTGATGATGAGATAATAAAGCTTATTGCAGCACGTAGTGCCTATATCCACCAGGCGGTCAAGTTTAAACAGAGCGTTGAAGAGGTCAAGGCGGAAGATCGCGTTAAAACAGTGATGGAACGTGTTCGTCACAAAGCCCTGGAACTAGGTCTCTCACCAAACCTGATAACCGAGCTTTATACAAAGATGATTGATGCAATGGTAGAAATGGAGATCTCCGAGTTTCGTGACCGTGGTGCTCTTTGATGTTACAAAAGATATGAGGTGACAAGAACTTCGTATCTTTTTCCCCTAAGCTCTATTCTATTTACCCTCTATTCGTTATAACTTAATATTATGGTTCTATCTGATTGTTATCTACAGATATTTAAAAAAAGGACCAGATATGCAACTCCCTGATTTTATGATGATTGTCCCAGGCTCAGAAGCTCTTTCTCTTTTGCTCTTGCTTGCAGTAGGTATGGTGTTATTATATATGGCTCGCCGTCCGGCACACGATGCGATACTTTCGGTGTCAAAGATCTTTTTTCATGCCTTTCGCCTTTGTGCCTCATCTATTCTTATCGCAGAGAAAAAATTGAAGCAACGTAATAAAGAGGTGCTTCTTGCTTCCGGCAAGATCGCTTCCGAGCGTATTGTTGAAAGAGAATTTGAACGTATAGATGCTTTTGTGAAAAAAGACCTTGCCTACTTTCCGACGCTGCAAAGAGAGTTGGCCGACAGTGTCGTTAAACTGGATGAGGATTACCAAAAGAGTGCCGAGATACCTCCAGCCCCTCCAGGATGGACCAAGGCGATCGAACCGATCGCTTCTATACCTCCATCAGAAGACTCTATGGTCGCAGAGATACTTAAAAGTATCAAAGACTCACTGGACAGGGGTCAGCAAAAAGCGCTGGACCTCTATCGGGCAAGTTCTAAAGAGAGGCACTCCTTTTTAAAGAACATGGTACCGACACTTCGCCATATCAACAAGGGGCTTGCAGGTCTGGATAAAAATGTACAGAGCCTGCTTGAGCGTTCGAGCACTGTGGACCGTCATATGGATGAATATACTCAGATTACAAAGCAGACGGACAGGGCGGCACAGATGCTCTCATCTTCGTCTATGACGCAGTTCTTTATCGCCGGTTTTGTGCTGGCCATTGCCGTAGGCGGTGCTTTTATCAACTTTAACCTTATCTCTCGTCCTATGCAGGAGATGGTAGGCGGATCCGTTTATATGATGGGCTTTAAAGTGGCTGATATCGCAGCCTTGGTCATTATCCTGGTAGAGATATCAATGGGGCTTTTTTTGATGGAGTCTTTACGTATAACACGTCTGTTCCCTGTCATCGGTGCACTGGATGACAAGATACGCGTACGTATGATTATCGTCTCTTTTGTCTTCTTGTTTTTACTGGCCAGTGTAGAAGCGGGGCTTGCCTATATGCGTGAACTCCTCTCTGCAGATGATGCTGCACTTGTAGCCGGTCTTTTAGGCGGTAATGCAATAGAGACATCAACGGTTCATGAGTCTGGACGCTGGATAACAACGGCGGCGCAAATGGGAATGGGATTTATTCTTCCTTTCGCATTGACATTTATCGCGATTCCTTTGGAATCCTTTATCCATTCCAGCAGGACAGTCATTGGCGTAGTGCTTGCAGGGTTCTTGCGTGTTACTGCGGTGACATTACGTTTTTTAGGAAATATCAGCAAGTATCTGGGTAAAAGCCTTGTAAATATCTATGACCTCTTTATCTTCTTTCCATTATGGGTCGAAGGAGCAGTTGGTTCAAAAGCAGGCCGTGCAGATGATAAAAGAGAGTCTTCGATGGTGACATCGCTACTGCAGGAGAAGCCGAAAAAAACAGTACGAAAAAGCAATGTGAAAAAATCAGCAGAGGTCTCAGACGAGGCGGCTGGGATAAAGGAGAGTGTATGAGAAGTTTTATTGTTAGTATCATACTGATCATAATTTTTACCGGGTGTTCAACCGGACCCCATCAGTCACATAACAAAGGGGTGTATATGTTGATAGATACCTCCGGTACCTATACGAAGGAGTTGGAAAAGGCACAGCAGATCATTAACTATACGCTGGCAAAACTGGATTCGGGTGATAGTTTTGTAGTAGCGAGTATTGATACGGGAAGTTTTAGTGAAAAGGATATCATCGCTAAAGTTACCTTTGATGACAGGCCGTCTAAGGCAAATCAGCAAAAACGTGCTTTCCAGCTTAAAGTCGATGACTATGTCAAAGGTGTTAAATCCAGTCCGTATACGGATATTACAGGCGGTCTTTTACAGGCTATCGAGTATTTGAACGAGAGAGGAACCGGCCAAAAGACAGTGATGATCTTTTCTGATCTGAAGCAGGAACTGAAAAAAGGCTATGTCAGAGACATCCCGCTTTCAATGGACGGATTTGATGTCGTCGCATTGAATGTCACAAAGCTTCGAAGTGATAATATCGACCCGAGAGAGTATATGCAACGACTCAAAACATGGAAGAGTCGTATCGAAGACGGTGGAGGAAAATGGGAGGTGATAAATGACTTGGAACGCCTGGATAAATTGATCAAAGAATAGATAAGTCTGGGCATATTCAGAGGAATTACCTATTTACACTTTATTAGCCATTTATATTTATAATGCGCACATTAGTGGATGAATTTACAAGGTATATCATTAGTTTAAGATTATCTTCGTTAAAATCGGACTAATTTTTAAAAAGGACACTAAAGATGAAAAATCTTCTAGCTATCAGTGCAGTAGCTGCACTAC
>JBFFSC010000072.1:0-8406 GCA_041572615.1 Sulfurimonadaceae bacterium | reverse complement strand
TCGTTGACATCATCTGTTCTGGAGTACTCTGACGTGCAGTACAACCAGTAAATAGTGCATATTGTAGTTTAGACATTGTTGTACTCCTTAAAATTTAGCTGTTGAAGAGATTTCAACAAGTTTTTTGATCTCGTCGAGCTTGTCTGATTTCGGTACGATCAGCGGATTGATGTGCGCTTTACCTTTGGCAATCATCTTCGCACCGACTTTAAGGTGTTTGTACATCCCGTAACCTTTCTCAGAGTAGATGACAAGACCGGCTTCATTGAGTTGACCATGCTTGGCAATAGAGTCTTTGAAATAGACTGCGTGACGTGTTGCGATATTGTTAAGCGGTTTACCTTCAGTAAAGACCATGTTATGAAGCTTTGTGATTTTCTCGATCGGATTGACGTCTTTTGGACAGACTTCAGCACACTCCATACATTTGACACAGTCCCATACACCCTGTTCAGGTGCATTGATGACGTCCAAACGCTCACGGTGTGCATCATCACGCACGTCTGCTTCAAAACGGTAGGCTTTGGCAAATGCTGCAGGTCCGATAAACTGCTCATTGATCTCAAGGGCAGGGCAAGAGTAATGACATGCTCCACATTGGATACAATAATCCGCTTCAAGCAGCTCTTCCGCTTCAGCCGGTGTTACGATATGCTCATGTTCCGGATGCTCTTCAACATCAGAGATAAGGTAAGGCTTGACCTGGTCGTGCTTGACCCAGAAGTCCTCCTTATCGATGATAAGATCTTTTAACGCACGTTTCGTACTTAGTGGCTCGATTGTCAATGTCGTGCCATAAGTCTCTACAAGCTTGAGTACGTTCTCTTTACATGCTAGGATGGCTTTCCCATTGACCTTAACAGAACAGATACCACAGATACCGTGACGGCATGAACGGCGATAAGAAAGAGTACCATCCATCTCATTTTTGATGTGTGTCAAGATATCAAGGATGACGTTCTCGTGTGTGACATCAACATCATAGTCGATATACGTCGGCAGATAATCCATTTCAGCATTGAAACGAAATACTTTAAAGGTGATTTTTGTCGTAGGTATTACACTCATCTTCTCTCCTTAGTAACTTCTGGCTTTAAGCTCATGTTTGCCAAGAACGACATCCATATAATCAAGACTGACATTTCCATCTTTGTCCATGTAGCCCATTGTGTGTTTCAAGAAGTTCTCGTCATCACGTGTAGGGTAATCTTCACGATAGTGAGCACCGCGGCTCTCTTTGCGAGCCAAGGCTGATTGAACGATGAAAGCACAGTAGTCTAGCATGTGACCGAATTCGATCGCTTCTTGCAGCTCTGTATTGAAAATCTTGGATTTGTCAGAAATACGGATGTCTTTATAACGCTTGCGAAGTTCTTTGATGATGCCGACTTGTTTTACAAGTGTATCCTGTGTACGGAAAACACCGGCATTGTCTGTCATTGACTGCTGCAGTTCATGTCTAAGATCAGATACTTTTTCAGTACCATTGTTCGTCAGGATGAACTCAAGTTCATCATTCATACGTTTTGCATCGTCTTCAGTCGCCTTGCGAAGTTCAATGCCGTCAACTTCTTCAACCATAGTCTTACCGACAAAACGGCCAAACAGAAGTGCTTCAAGAACAGAGTTCGCACCAAGTCTGTTCGCTCCGTGAACAGAGACACATGAACATTCGCCCGCTGCGTAGAAGCCTTCAACGAATTCATCATTGTTTTTACGGACATGACCATTCACATCACATGGGATACCACCCATTGAGTAGTGCGCAGTTGCAGAGATAAGAATAGGTTCTTTGATCATATCAAGACCTAGGAATGTGATCGCGAGGTCACGAAGTTCAGGAAGACGTTCCATGATCTTCTCTTTACCAAGGTGAACCAGATCGATGTATACGGCATCTTTTCTTGGACCAACACCACGCCCTTCACGGATCTCCTGGATAATAGCACGGGCAACAACATCACGGGACGCAAGTTCCATCGCATTTGGTGCATATTTCTCCATAAAGCGTTCACCCTCTGAGTTAAGAAGGCGTCCACCTTCACCACGTGCGGCTTCAGAGATAAGAACACCGTTTCCTGAAAGACCTGATGGGTGGAACTGTACAAACTCCATATCTTCAAGTGGAAGGCCGTGACGTGCAACCAAAGAGAGGCCGTCACCAGTGTTGGCGTGAGCATTTGAGTTGATCTTGAACGAGCGTGCATACCCGCCTGTAGCGAACATGACCGTCTTTGCATTAAAGATCGCTTTTTCTGAGTTGCGAATATCATAAGCAGCAACACCATAGACCTTACCGTTCTCATAGAGTAAGTCGGCAGCGTACCATTCATCAAAAAATGTAACACCATAACGGTGGGCTTGTTCATAAATAGTTTGTAAAAGAGTAAGACCTGTTCTATCTTTTGCGAAACAGGCACGAGGAGATGATTGTCCTCCAAAAGGACGTTGTGCGATCTTTCCATCTTCAGTACGAGAAAAAGCAGCACCCATGCGCTCAGCCCAGCGAATAGTCTCAGGCGCTTTCTTACACATAAACTCTACACAGTCTTGATCAGCCAGGTAGTCAGCACCTTTTACTGTATCAAATTCATGCAGGTCAACGCTATCTTCATCACTAAAGGCAGCATTGATCCCGCCTTGCGCTGCACCTGAGTGTGAACGTAAAGGGTGTAGTTTTGTAATTACAGCGACTTTTTTGCCAGCTTTTTCTAGCTCTAATGCTGCGGCACAACCTGCAAGGCCGGCACCGACAACAATAGCATCATAAGTATGAATAGGAATACTCATTCGCAATCCTCCGAGAAATATTTTTCATGATTATATCTTCAAGATTCTTGTATAAGGTTAAAATAGGGGGATTAGGGAAGTAAAAAAATGTTTGTTACACATAGAAGCACCTGTAAGATGACTTGAATGTGTAATGATGGCTAGACTAGAGTAAAGAGTAAAAAAGCCTACACCTTTAGCTTTTTATCGCTTGCATCTCGAAGTTGTGCAATCTTGTTACCGCCTTGTGATACTGCTACGGCAAGCACCTCTTTGGCATGTGCAATCGTCTGATCAAGGTTTTTGTTTGGCTGCTTGATGACAAAGCCACCGCTAGCGGTCACCTTGATAGGAATGCCGTTATGTGTCTTGAATTTAGCCTCTTCGATACTTTTCCTGATCATCTCACAGTCATGAAGCGCGATATCTTTTGTTGTCCTGTTAAGCACAAGAACAAACTGGTCGTAGTCGATGCGTCCAAAGACATCCGTGTGCTGTTCATACAGGGAAAACATAAAGGCGATCTTTTTTAGAATCTGGTTGGCAAAGTCTTTTTTGTATTTTTTCTCAATGTCTCTAAAACCGTCCAGCGAGAAGACACATACGACCAGAGCAGCACCGGCATTGCCTTTTCGGTTGGCAAATGCATGCAAAAGCCCTTTATAGTTGTTAACCTCTGTGACAGGGTCAATGAAAGCAGGGTTCTCAGAAGCAGTCGGTTTGCGGCTCATACGCTTGGTGATCATCTCAGCTTCTTCAGTAAGGTAAATACGTTCCTTGCTTTCAAGGTCGACAGAGTAGAGTGTTTGGAGGTCTTTATAGACAAAAGAGAGACGACGCGAGAACCACATCGTAGCAAGCAGTGAAATAGCGAAGGCTAGATAGATGATATATTGGATGATATTGAACTTCTCAGCTTCGTAGATCATATGTTTTTCGACTAGTTCGCTTATCTTCGCTTCATATTCGGCTTGTGCAAAGTCGTAATCATCCAAACGTGCAGCCAGTTCTTCAAGGCTTTGGTAATAATAGGTTTCAGCTGCTTCGATATAAAGCAGTTGTTTGATGCTGAGCTGTTCCAAATCCTTCAAATATTCCGTTGAGTGCCCAAACACGTAGTTGCCTAAAATATCGAAGGCAAATGCGTCCTTCATCTTGGTGATGTCATAACGAAGGTTGTCAACGATACCACGAAGCTGGATATTGCTTAATTGAATATCTTCGCGGCCCAGGTTGTATGCTTCTTTGATGAGTGCTTTTTGCTCTAGTAAGAGGTTCGTTTTTTCAGCGGATGCGTTCAGGGTAAAAGTTATGGTCGCGACCAAACCAAGGATGATTGTTAATGCAAGTAGTGTTGTTGAAAGGTTGTTGAAAATCTGCTTTATAGACCAGCGCATAAGCGTCCTTAAGTAAGTGTGGTTGTGTTTTGCCTACATTTTAATCTGCAATCAATTAAATATGACTTAATACTTCTTTTGCATGGCTTTATCATCTCTATAAAAGGAATTTTGGGTACAATTCAAGATTAAATATTAAACATATGATGACGGATAATTTTATTGAATAAAGAAGACTTTTTTATCTCTTGTTTTGATTCCAGAAAGATTGGCGACGATGCAGCCGTTATCGGCGACTGGGTAGTTTCAAAGGATGCTTTTTTTGAAAATGTCCATTTTAAACGGGCATGGCTGAAGCTTGACGAGATAGCTTACAAGGCGATGATAGTAAACATCTCGGATACAATAGCCATGAATGCGGACCCGAAGTATGCACTCTTGGCTGTAGGCATACCCTCAAGCCTCAGCAAAAGTGATATAAAAGAACTTTACAGCGGATTTGACAGAGCGGCCAAAGAGTTCGATATAGAGATAATCGGCGGCGATACTATCTCAAATACAAAGATAGATATCACCATTACCGTTTTGGGTAAAAGTAAAAACAGTTTAAGAAGAACAGGCCTGAGGGTAGGTGACATCCTTGCCTATACAGGGAAACTGGGGTCTTCAAGAAAAGCACTGCACTCTTTATTGCGTACGAACACGGCGCGCAGGAGTTCACGTTTCTTCAGTCCAAAATTACGACAAAGTTTTATCAAGAAGGCTGCTCCTTATATCCATTGCGGGATGGATATCTCAGACGGGCTCTTTTCAGACCTTGGCAAGTTGTCAAAGGCAAACCGTTTAGGCTTTATGTTTTTTGAGGATATTCCCAAAGATATCGGTTGTAGCGGAGAGGAATATGAAATGCTTATTGGGTTTTCACCCCGGATGCGAAAGAAGATGCTTCGTTTGGCACAGGCTGAACGCTGTGACCTTACAGTGTTTGCAAGGGCACAACGTAAGAGATATAAATCAAAATGCAAGGCACATCACTTTTGAATAGAAACTATTATTTAAATCACTCCTCAATACCTTTTCATTTCGCTCAAAGTCCACGTGACTTCGTTGTAGATGAGATACCCCTGTATGAGTTCAGCGGCGAGGGTGAGCACCTTGTCTTGCACATCCGAAAAAAGAACCTGACGACCTGGGAGATGATTGATATCATCTGTGACAGAGCCGGAGTAAAGGCGAAAGAGATTGGAACAGCGGGTTTAAAAGACAAGAACGCCTTGACAACCCAGTACATCTCAGTGCCCGCACGTATCGAAGAGGCCATAGATTCACTTGATCATCCTCAGATTAAAATCTTATCAAAGGTACGACATAACAATAAGATACGAACGGGTCACCTTAAAGGTAATCGTTTCTTCATACGTATTAAAAAAGTCCTACCCGTGGCTGCACAAAAGCTTGATCAGGCGATCAAGCACATCAGGAATGAGGGGATGCCGAATTATTTTGGGTATCAACGTTTCGGAAATGACGGTGAGAACTACCGTATCGGACAAGATATCGTTGAGGGCAGACGCAAAGAGAAGAACAAGAAGAAGGCAAAACTTTTTGTTTCGGCTTACCAGTCACACCTTTTCAATCTCTGGCTGAGCAGGCGTATCGAGATCAGTAAATTGTGCGGGCTTCAGGCTGATGAGGCTGCGGAAGTGCTTAATCTTGACATCAAGCTTGTCAAGCAGATCCAAAAACAGCCGCATCCTTTCAAAATGCTTCCGGGCGATCTATGTATGCATTACCCATATGGTGCTATCTTTTATGCCGAGGATCTTGAAGCAGAGGCGAAGCTGTTCTTTGAAAAGGACAGGGCACCGACAGGTCTTCTTCCAGGAAAGAAGGTCAAGAAAAGCGAAGATATCGCACATACCATTGAAAAAGAGTTTGACGTGCCGATGAATGAAGACGGTACACGCCGTTATGCATTCGTCTTTCCCGAAGATATCGAGACGGAGTACAAAGAGGACAAGGCCTGGTATGAACTTCATTTCACCCTTCCCAAAGGTTCGTACGCAACTGTTCTTATTGAAGAGCTTGCTAAACGAGAGATAAGAGAGGATAAAATTACTTCAAGGAATAATATTGACTAATAAAAAACATATCACTTCTGCATTGTCACAAATGTTTGGAAAGTTCGCCTCCAAGCCCTTTCCATTACCTGTTCAAAAGTTCATTAATACTTCATATGTAAAACTTATGGGACTGGATATGAGCGAGTTTGAGCCAGCATCCTCGTATGAGACGCTCAATAAGCTTTTTACACGCCATCTAAGAGAACCTCGTCCATTTAATACGGATGATACGGTAATGATCTCACCTTGTGATGCTCTGATCACGGAGTGCGGCAAATTGCATGACTTTACATCTTTACAGATCAAAGGGATGAAGTATAAGGTTGATGAACTTCTGGGTGACTTCATCGATTCGGCAAACAAGCATAAGATAAAAAACGGCCGTTTTATCAATTTTTATCTCTCACCGAGCGATTATCACCGTTACCATATCCCATTGGACTGCCGTATCACCAAAGCCGTACATATTCCGGGTAAACTTTATCCTGTAAACTTCACTTATCTTAACAAGCAGGCTAATCTTTTTATTGAGAATGAACGTGTTGTCATCGAGTGTTATACAAAGCATGACGAGCTGTTTTATATGGTGTTGGTAGGTGCGCTGAATGTTGGACGCATGGAAGTCTCGTTTGAGCCAAGTATCAACACGAACAGTCATCTTCGAGAAAGCGTGGCATATGAATACAGTGATCTTGAGATGAAAAAAGGTGAAGATTTCGGCTGTTTCCAGATGGGTTCTACCATTGTTCTGATTGCAGAAAAAATGGATATATTTGTTGACAATGGGGAGAAGGTCTCTTATGCTCAAGATATTTCAAAGGTAGTTGCTAAATAATCATGACAAAATCACAAGCGTATATTCAAGAACTGTTTTCGGATGCCAAAGTGTTTGAGAAAGAAGTTTTGCATGTCAATTGTGATGAAGACAGAAAAGAGGTCATGACCTTGATGAGCAAGGAGATGTGTTCCAGTAGCAAGATCTCCCATCAGATAAGCTTTTTAAAACTCAAGACAATTAATGATATTAGTTTTGACGGGATAAACATAGCATTGGTACAGATGTTCCTTGCAGAACTGATATCTCTGCTCAAGGAACGGCGCTATACTTTTACAGAAATAGAGACAATAAAGAAGAACAAAGAACACCTGAAGTTTTTATATCAACTCGCACAGTCGTACATGCGACGTTTTGGAGGATTGCTATACAAAGAGATGGTCAACACTTTCTTTGAATGCGTGGGTGTCGCGGGTAAGCCGGAGAAGATCAGCAAGATCGTTGATGAAGTCATAAACGGTACAGAGACACACAAATCCCTTCTTGAACAGCATGGAGGAGGGCAGATACTTTATAAGGCTGATCAGGCATGGATGCGTGTCAAACAGGCCAGAGACGATAAGAACAGAAAGGTACAGGTCTATCAGATAGAGATAGTCAAACTGGTCAAGCGTGTTGATGAGCTCAAGCTTCACATCTCTGCGATTGTGGCGTCGAGAGCGTTAACATTAAATGATATTAAAAAAGTTACGCCGCAGCTTCTGCTTGATATGTTCACGGACGAGGATGATATCCAGCTGCATACAAAAAAGACGATGTTCTCCTACCTCAGTTCAGATGAGCTGCTAAACGTTTTGATCAATACAGCAAATTCGGCAAGTAATACAGCGAAAGAGGAAAAGAATAAAGATGATTTCTCTCATATCGCTGATTTTTTCAAGAAGTGTAAAAGCAGCAATAGCAAAGAGCTTATAGATACACGTTTTGAGGCTTTCAAGGAAGAGTTGAAACTCAAAAGTGACTACTACAGGCAGCAGCGATTAAAGCTTCAGACCCTGCGCGAACGGCCTCTGGACAGCTTCGATATCACACTCAAACGTGTCAAAGAAGCGATGGTCTATAATCTTCAGAATATGAATAAAAAGTAAGTGATATCATCTTCTTAAAGCGAAGGCTCTGCTGACAAGATTGCGATACGTACTTTATCTTTTTTCTTCATCTCATTGATCTTCTTCATGATCTCATCGCCTAGTTCTCTGTACATGGCATACTCATCTCCACCAAGAAAAAGAATATGAAAAACAACTGCTAGCAATAAAACCTCAGAGCTTCCTCTGCTGTCTATATTGAGTTTTTGGGTGGTTTTGACGGCATTAAGATCAATAATAACTGCGCTCATATT
>JBFFSC010000071.1:0-8624 GCA_041572615.1 Sulfurimonadaceae bacterium | reverse complement strand
TCGACATGAAGACACCTATACTCTCTGTGCTGGCTTTGATTATCTTGTCGGGATGTTCCTCCGCACAACCCAAAAACAGATGGCAATATCAGGCCACCTCATCCTTAAACGCCTATACACAGCACTTTCTCGAAGGCAACATACTGCGTGCGAAATCCGATCTGGCACATGCACGAAAAGAAGCCTCAAAATCTGCCAGACTTCACACTCTGATCGATATCGAACTCAGTGTATGTGCAATGCACACCAGTGTCTTGGAACCAGATGCCTGTGAGAAGGCTTCTGAACTTCTGGCTCTTGAGCCTGAACCCTCCCGACAAGCCTATCTTGACCTGCTGAACAACAAGCTCTCACCGCTGCAGATCCAAGATCTTCCACAGCAATACCAGGAATTTGCCACTGCTCTTTTAAGCAAAGACACAACTGCACTTAATGATGACATCAAAACAATGCAACCCCTCAGTTCACGCCTTCTGGCATCAGCCCTGGTTAAAGAGCAGCTACGCCAAGAGAATCTGCAAGATCTTATCGAAGAGCTCTCCTATTACGGCTACAAACGAGCCCTGCTTGCCTGGATGAAGCTCCAGGTAGAGAAAGAAGAGGATGTTCAGCGCAAAGAAAAACTGGTTCAAAAGCTCAAGATATTAATCTCTCACTAATCTTCCAGGGCGTATAATCATCTCTATCTAAAACACGAAGGCCTCTTGTGATCGTATGGATCCTTATCAGCTCATGGCTTCAACGCAACAACATCTTCCAAAAAGTGTACTACCCTGCTCTTCACAATGAAAAACGTTGGAGCAGACGATGAGTCTGCAGACAGGATGGAAGACATTTCCTTTCGAGGAGATCAAACTTGAACCGGGTAACTTTGCAGACGAACTCAAAGGGTTGCGCATCGTTCAACTCTCCGACTTGCACATGAAAAAAAGCCTTGACATACACTACCTTGAAAACCTCGTCAAAAAGATCAATGCACTGCATCCTGACCTGGTCCTCATCACAGGCGATATCCTTCAGACCTTTGCCTTTCGCCTGCACAAACATTTTCATGCCTTTCGTGCCTTGGAAGCTGCCGCCTATTATGTCACAGGAAACCATGACATCGCATATGGGCCTAAAAGACTAAAAAAAGAGCTGGCGCTAAACGGCATCATCTGCTTGGACAACAGTATCGCCGTCTTGAACATCAACAACACGCCTCTTCAGCTTGTCGGATTAAGTGATCGCTATAGTTTTGCCCGGGGGATAAAACGCCCCATTGATGAACTTTTCTCACGTCTTGATGAGAATATATCGACGATACTGCTGGCACACCAGCCAAAAGATATCGAACACACCTCAAAATATCGTATCGATATACAGTTAAGCGGACATACGCATGGCGGGCAGGTCTACCCTTTCAACAGGCTTGTCAAGCGTTTTCAACCCTACTTCTCAGGTCTGTATATCCATGGCAAAACACTCCTGTATGTCACTCGCGGTTTGGGCTACTGGGGTCCGCAGATCCGCTACAAGGCCCCAAGTGAGATACCGGTCTTTACAATTTTGTAATCAATTAACGCTATAATCATCTATCACACCTCAAGGAAACTATTATGAAAACACTATTTGCCCTGCTTGCTTTATCCCTTGCACTCTTTGCTGCAGAGACACTAAAGGTCGGAACACATCTCGATACACTCAAAGACTATAAATATGAAAACCAGAACAAATATCCAATGCAGATCCCCACAGCAACCAGACTGATCATCGTCTCTTTTGAAAAAGATACCGGTGCTTTGGTAAATGACTACCTTGATACGAAAAAATCGAGCTATATAGTTGATCATAATGCTATCTTCATAGCCGATATCAATCGCATGCCTTCCATCATCACCAAGATGTTCGCTCTGCCTAAGATGCAAAAATACAAACACCCTATCTATCTTCATTATGAAGACCAGTTTGAGAACTTTGTCCCTCACAAAGAGGAAAAGCTTACTCTTTTACATATGAAGGATCAAAAGGTAGAAAGCATCGCTTATATCTCGACGGTAGAAGAACTCAAGACAGCTATTGAACAGTGACCTCACTCAAAGCGCTCTCTAAAAACCCTTTTAAAAGTTTTTTGATCTTCTCTTCCATCACTATCGCGGTGATGGCGATATTCCTGATAAGCTCTATCTCACAGGGCGTGATCGGGATGTATTCGAAGATGATAAAAACAGACGGGGATATCATCATCACACAACGCGGTATCGCGGACACCTTCTTCTCCAATGTAGATATCGGTTTGATGACAAAGATCAATGCCATCGAACATGTGAAATCAAGCTATGCCATGATCGTGGGTGCTTCACCGGTAGGACATATCCCCATCGCGGGCATCTACGGTGTGAGTAAAAACCACCTTTCACATTACAAGCTTCTACATGGAAAATATCCCAAGGATGGTGAAGTGCTCCTGGGCAAGACTCTTTCCAAGCAGCTTCGAAGCAGGAGTGTCAAAATAGGCAACAAACGTTTCAAGATCTCGGGCTCGTACACCAGTGATATCGGCTTTGAAGAAGGCGGTGTCGTCATGAACATCAAAGATGCCGGTGTTCTTTTCAGCCGTTCCGCCTCTTTTATCCTTGTCTCGGCAGAGTCACCGGCTTATACCGAGAAGATCAAAGAGAAGATCGCTGCCTTGGACAGCGAGATAGAAGTCAAGACCACACAAAGTTTTGTGCAGGAGTACAACCAGTTCAAGATCATCGAGAACTCCTCTTTCGTCATCTCATCGCTGGCCTTTGTTATGGGCTTGATGGGAATCGCATCCGTGATGAGCATGATCGTAAACTCCAGAAAAGAGGAGTTTGGTATCATGCGTGCTTTGGGCAAAAGCCGTCTTTTTATCATCAAAAACCTCTTTGTCGAGACCATTGTCATGAGCCTTAGTGCTTATCTCTTTGCTCTGGGACTCAGCCTTATCGTTTTGGGACTTCTTCCGCATATCGAGATGCTTCAGGGCTACGTCAACGGTTCACTCTCGGTTTCGACGGCTCTCTATGTCCTAATCTCAACCTTGCTCATGGCACTCATCGGTACACTGATACCTGCATGGATAGCGTCAAAGACAGACCCGATCATCCTTATCAACCAGGGGTGTTCCTAATGATTGACGCAAAAAACATCTCCCATTTTTACGGCAATGAGCAGGTCCTCTTTGACATATCGATAAAGATTGAGACCGGAGAGTTCGTCTTTTTAAGCGGAGAGAGCGGAAGCGGGAAGTCCACCCTGCTCTCCATCCTCTCGACACTACTTCACCCATCACAAGGCGAACTCCATTTAGAGGACACACCGGTTGAGACCATTAAGGACATAGACATCTTCCGTCAGAACAAGATCGGTTTTGTTTTTCAGTTTCATTACCTTATCAACTACCTCAGTGTCTATGAGAACATAGCATTGGCAGCTCTGAAAGATAAAAAAGGCAATATCAATACACTGCTGGATGAACTCGGTATATTGGAACTGGCGGGGCGTTATCCCAATGAGATCTCCGGTGGACAGCGACAACGTGTTGCCCTGGCAAGGGCTCTGATCAATGATCCCACTATCATCTTTGCAGATGAGCCAACGGGAAGTCTTGACACTAAAAACACACTAATTGTCTATAAGCTTCTGGCCAATGCCTCAAAAAAAGGGACTACCGTTGTCGTCGCTTCACATGACAAACAGATCGAACAATATGCAACACATACTATAAGGATGAAAGATGGAAAGATTTCATAAGCTCGTTATCTCTGTCATCCCTCTCTGGGGATGGATCTTTCTGGCATCTGTTCTCGTCGGCCTGATCTATGCCGCTCAACTGGTTGGATTCACACTCTTTGATGAGACACTTTTACAACCTGTCAAGACACGTTCGTTGCATATTACCTTGATGCTCTACGGTCCGGTCATGCTAGCACTTTCCCTGCTTCCTTTCGCCTTATTTTCAAAAGACGGCTTGAACCTGGACGTGGCTGTCACACCGCTTAAGAACTATTTTCTTCTGTGGCACCTCTTCTTATTCATGATGGTCGTCTCCATTCTTTTGGGTATACAAAGAGGCCTTCCATTCTATGACTTTGCCTATGAGCTCAACTTCATCCTTGCCGCTTCGGGTATATTTTATATTATTGCCATCTTCAAGACCATCAAACAGTATGAGCACCCTCCACTTTGGGTAAAGGTCTCAAAAGCACTGCTCTTTGCAGCACCTGTCGCACTCATCGTCCTGATGAATCCCAATTACGGGCAGGTCGAGAAGACCCTTTCGGGTCCTCATGGCGATAATACCCTGGGAATGAGTTATACCCTGATCCCGCTTTTTTATCTCCTGATAAAACTTGAAGCCAAAGAGAAGTTCAAAGCAGCCTGGCATCTCTTCTGGATAGCCCCTCTGATCGCTTATGCCCTCTCGGTTGGAATTCGCATCTTCAGGGGAGAGCTCTCCTACAATGAAGAGTGGGTCTTTCAATGGATGACCTTTGCCTATGCCCCGCTTCTGATCAAATGGTGCAGGGATGCCAAACTCACTTATAGCGGCAACACCTACCTCGTTGTCTCTATCTGGGCCTTTTTGTTCGTCATGATCCAGGGAAACATCCTCTTTATTCCCGAGATCAGATGGTTTTTTCATAGAAATGACCTGATCATAGCTCATGCCCATGTCGCAATCGGTCTGGGCATCTTTTTCATGTCACTGAGTGTTCTGGAATATTTCTACAAACTGCCGAAGATGTTTGCACAGTTCTGGCTCTATATCATTTTGCTCATCTTTGTCCCCCTTACCGTAGCCGGGTTCGTAGAGGCCGGGATGCTGGACCTAAATGTCCTGGCCCTGTGGTGGATCCGTCTTATCGCCGGGGCGATCTCCGTTGTAGTACTGGCTTACCTTCTGCTTCAACCTCTCAAGTATGTAAAACCTTCAGCCCTGCAGCTCTACAACCTGATCGGTTTTGCTTCCGATGGTCTGGGTGCGGTTTTTCTTCTTCTCTTTGGCTCTGCAGCCTTTACACTTATGGGCTTTACTTTTGCCCCCCACTATTACCTGGTCTTTGGGTTCATGGGTTTTGTCGGCATTCTGCACCTGCTTGCACTTTACAAAGAGGCCCATCTGCTGGCTTATGCCACCTCGCTGGCACGTTTGATTACAGGAAGTATTTTCCTGTCACTCTTTTATGCCGGAAGTATCGACAGCCTTGGAGTGATCGTCGGTCTGTATGATCTCTCCTATGCACTACTCTATCTTCTATTTAGGCATCGTCTATGATCCACTCGCTTGCCCTTGTCGTCCTTCTTGGATTTGAACTCAGTTTTTACCTTCTCATCATCCAGACGGGCATTGCCGAGCATTACCACTCTGACCTTGTGGCACTTTCACCCCTTTTTATCGGTGGTGTCACCGGTACACTCCTAAGCGGATACTCCTGGGGAAAAATAGACAACCCGGTCCACAAGATCATCATTGCATTAAGCCTGCAACTGGCACTCTCCTTCCTCTACCCCGAGTACAATGCTTTAAGCCTTTTGTTCTTTGGTATTTCCGTCGGAGTGATGGCACCTTTAAGTATCTATCTTTTCAAAGAACATCAGCATTACCAATTGCTCGCAGCACTGGCTATCGCATATACCATCGGGACCTATGCCTTTACCTCGCTGGCTGATCACAGGGAGTGGATGGCGGTGCTCTTTTCACTCCTGGCACTGATCAGTGCCTTTTTACTGCACGATTACACGGTGGGACAGGACGATCCGAAGAAAGCCAGTCCTTTGACTTCATATCTGCCGCTGATGCTGTGGATACTGCTGGATTCAAATCTCTTCGAGACACTCTCACGTCATAAGGGCCTGGATATCTGGAGCGAGATGACCTATACCATCATCATCTTTCACCTACTGGGCCTTTTGGGTGCCTCGTTGATAAGACTCAGTGAGAAAAAGCAACATATCCTCATCGCCCTGTTGTTTACGGCCAGCTTTTCATTGTCCTATTTGGAGTGGAAACTGGCACTGGCCATGGTCTATCCTTTCACGATCTCCTATTATAATGTCATCGTATTCTTGACCTTGAGCAGAGAGACAAGCCTCCTAACTCTCTCTCGGCTGATGGTCTTTATCGCATGGATAGCTTCGGGACTCGGACTCGCTCTGGCAGTGTCGAAAATCTTGCATTAAAATGCTATAATCAATTGAAAGGATGCCCCATGAAAAGATTTGCTTTGCTCTTACTCTTAAGCCTCTCTCTGTTTGCCGGGAACCTGCAGCTCAAAGAGGGTTTCGTCGCTGCTCATACTGAAGTGCTTGGCGACAGTACTATTGATCCGCTTAACAATAACATCAATGCCGAACTGAGTATTGCCGGTGATGACATCACCAGTATCAGGGGCAAACTCTCTGTCGATATGAAGCTCTTTGTCAGTGACAACAGTGACCGTGATGAACACATGAACAAGACCAATGAAGTCGAGAAGTTCCCCCTTGCATCGTACACCATAACAGAGATCACCAAGGCAAAAGATGCAAACGCCTATACTATCGACGGTACCCTTGATTTCCATGGGGTACAAAAAGCATTGCGTTTCGATGCCGAGATATCAGTCGATGAAAAGACCATTACGATCAGTGGCATCTCAAAATTCCTCTTAAGCGAATATGACGTGGATGCACCCTGTCTGCTTGGTTTTGCCTTGTGCGTTGAAGACGAAGTCGATATCTTCGCCAAAGCAGTCCTGATCAAATAGTGAAATTTATTTTTCTTTTTACCCTCGGCCTGAGCCTTTGGGCCGATCAGGCACTTACGGACCTTGAAGCCAAACTTTATGCCTACATTCAAACGAACCAGATAGAAAAACACCCCATAAAGCGTTACCTCGGAACCTGGCCAAGCTATCCTATGTATGACGGTGCACGCAAGAAGATACCCGAATCCAATGCCTTTATGACCCTTCAGACCCTTATTCTTCTCTATGAGGTCAATCAGGATTATGAGTTGCCTTTTATAGAGCAGGTCTTCTCTTCTGCCAACCGGCAGATCAACAACTATATAGCTGACGCCAGGAAGACCGGTGAACCCAAAGGCACCATCGCCTTTTGGCCTCTGCTGCAAGATGATGAAGGCAACTGGATACGTAGTTTTGATACGAAATGGTATAACACATCCATGCGCATCCTTAATGTGGGCAATGACTTCGACACCTCATCACAGGCCTTTGTCTGGTTATATCTTCGCAAGAAGGAACGCCCTTTTCTTGATGATTTCGTTCAGACCGTCAGCCGTTATAGAGACCTCAACCGTTCACTCGAACACCCCCTGAACCTTCAGTGGAAAGAGCCTGACAGCGGTGCCTTTATGACCTGGGCCGAGGCTGAAGCACCCCATAAACCGATCAACCGGATCATGGATCTGGTCAATGACGTCGACTGTGTCGTGAATCTTAATATCCTCACCGCCCTCTCTCTTTATGAGAACAACCTTGATTCGCTTCCCTCTGAGACAAGAGATGCAAAAGAAGCTTCCTGCCGACTGATTCATGAGATCATTAAGATGAACAAGGAGGAGAAATGTGCCACCTGGTATACCCGTCCTTCACACTTCTACCTTGCCTATGCCAAGGCCTATAAAGCCGATACCTTCTGTTTGGAAGAAGACAAAGAGACCGTGCTTAAACGTGCCAAGAAACGGGTGCGCTATCTTCTGGCACATCCCGGACTTAACTACTTTACCGAAATGGCAGAATATATCATCATCCTCAAAAGTCTCAAGCCACACAACCAACGGGGTTATTTTTTTAGACGGATGATCACTGCCTTGGAGCGTGAACTTAAAAAAGGCATTGTCGAGAGGGATGAGTATGCCTATCTTCCCTCCAAGCACTCTCTCTTTGGAGGGGAAGCCTTCGGACTTTTTAATTTCAACTGGTATGGCCGCGCCAATGCAACCGCCCTGGCATTAAGAGCTTTAACGATGAAATAGCTATAATGTCCAAAGTAAATAACCGGAGTAAGCAATGATGAGAAAGAAAAGCCTTTTTAGCCTTTCACTGAAAGATTTTTTCACCCCCTATTTTTTAAGCCTGGCGCTTCTTCCACTTTTGATTACCCTGGGCATTCTCTTTACATCGCTCTTCTACGGAATACAAGCCCTTAACGACAAGATGAATGCCGTACGTATCGAGAAGACGACGACAGAGTACTCTACACCGACACAGACACGTTCAGAAAGTTCAATCAATATCACCTATGATGAAAATGCGACAAGCTCCTCATCATTATTTGATATCAACCCGATGGCTCTTGTCGAGTCCATTCAGAGTTCAGAACTGCTTGCCAGTATGCTTCAAAACGATATCCTGCGTTGGATCATCGAAAAGCTTGTCTTTTTGATCGCAAGTTATTTCATACTGATCTTCGCTGTCATTATCGCTGTTACCATCGTAGGATTTTTCACGCCTCTTGTCGTCAAAAAACTAAAATCACGCCATTATCCGCCTTTCGTCATCAAAGGACACGGCAGTCTAATGTATGTCATCTGGTATGCCATCAGATCTTTCCTTATCATGATCCTTCTGTACCTTCTGTTGATTCCGTTTTACTTTATCCCCATCTTG
>JBFFSC010000070.1:0-8640 GCA_041572615.1 Sulfurimonadaceae bacterium | reverse complement strand
TGCAAAACTTACGTTGGTAGCTATATTGATAGGATACTTTTTTTCGATGGGTCACTACTATAAAAAACTTCTGGCCGATGCATGTGATAAAAGTGGAAAGTTCTTTCGTTTCTATAATGAAGCACCGACAATACTTCTACTACTGATCGTAGCAATGGTGATTGTCAAACCATTTTAATACTTATTCGATGACGCTCTCCACATCGCCAGCCTCTCTATCTTCCATCGAGACCTCTTTACGATGGGGCTGATTATAACTGACATCATCGTCTAAGACATAGAGCTCATTTCCTTCAAAGTGGGCTTTGTTCGCTTCATTAAAAGGAAGATCCCAAACTATACAGCCATCTGTCGGACATGCTGCCTGACAAGCAGGTGTGGGATTATCTCCTATACATTCGGTACAGGTTGCCGGATTGACATAATAGTAATCTTCGCCTGTCGGATTGTCATCCGCATCGACGATAGAACTTGTTGGACACTCATCTAAACAAGCATCACATGAAATACATAAATCTGTAATTCTAACAGCCATGGTTTATCCTTTGTATTGAAATATGTCTGTATTATGTGAATTTATTTTTAAAATGTAATAAACAATCATCTGTAGGTAAATAAATAAAGAAAACATCGTAGAAGTGATATACATCGCTAGTTCTAGTAGATGGAGATGAAAAGAGCTGAAAGTTCTGTTTCTATAATGAAGCAACGACGATGCTTTTATTGCTGATCGTTGCGATGCTATGAGGTCAAACGCCTAAAGTCTTCTCGGCTTCAAGCAGTTTTTCATAATGGGCTTTGGTAGACTCGAAGCTTTCGTCAGGCACTTTTCGTGAAGCCATATAGCCGATGATATTCCCTGTCTCGTCTTTTTTTGGAATGATGTCGACAATAACCCAATAGTACCTTCCATCCTTACGAAGATTTTTGACATACCCGCTCCATGGATCACCATTTTTTATGGTCTTCCATAGCTCTTTAAAGGCTGTCTTGGGCATGTCCGGGTGGCGTAAAATGGAGTGAGGCTTTCCCAAGACTTCCTCTTTTGAATAGCCTGACATCTCACAGAACTTTCTGTTGACGTAGAGCAGTTTTCCCTTTAAGTCTGTTTCTGAAAGAAGACGGCCTCCGTCAAATTTTACTTCTTCATCTATTACTTCTGGACGGTTCATGGATGCACCTTTATAATAAAATCTTATATATTCTAGTGCAATAAATTTAAAATAATATAAACTTATAGTATTTGATGGGTAAGAAAAGTGATGGAGAAGTACAGTTTTTTTACTCTAAATAAAGACCAGAACAGTCGTGTGGCATTGCTCTGATTAGATCAGAATTTTTGTGATTTGATTAATATGAACAAAATTAGTAAAAGTGGTTTCACGAAGTGAAAATTTCGGAAACTAGACTAGCTTTGCTAGTCTATATCGACAAATCCTTCTTCAATGTCATTGTCTTTTTTATGTTTGTTGTCCTCTTCCATATTCTCTTCAAACTCACCTTCGAATTCTTCATCATCATACATCTCCCACATCTCTTCGTCGGTCACTGGCTCGCCGAACTTTTCTTCTATAAAGTCAGGCTCGTCAGATATATGCGTTTTCTGTTTTTTACTTCGGGCATGGAAGAGGACAGGGGTCCCTTCGAAGTTAAAGGCTTCACGTAATTTGTTGGTCAGGTAACGTCTGTAGGTGAAGTGCAGACCTTCAGGACGGTTCATAACCAAAGCAATACGCGGAGGACGTATATCATACTGGGTGACATAATAGATCCTGATCACCTTTCCTTTTACAGAAGGAAGGTGGTGACGGCGTTGTGCCAGTTCGATGACACGGTTGAGTTTGGAGGTCCCGATACGCTGAGAGAAGTTATCATTAATCTCCAATATCTTGTCCATGATCTTATGTACCCGCTGTTTAGTCAGAGCGGATATCGTGATGATCGGTGCATAATGAAGGAACTTAAAACGGCTGCGTACTTTTTCCGTAAACTTGTCAAAGTCCTTATCGGTAAGGTCCCATTTGTTCAAGACAATGATACAGCCCAGACGGTTCTCATCAACAAGACCGGCAATCTTTTCATCAAGATCTTTAAACGGTTCGGATGCATCCAGTACAAGCAAAGCGATATCTGCGTCTTTTAGCATCTCTTTAGTTCGGTTCAGTGCAAACTTCTCGATGCCGAGGATCTTACCGCGTCGGCGAAGTCCTGCCGTGTCGACAAAAGTGACTCTTTTATCCCCGACCTCTATGGTCTCATCAATAGGATCGATCGTTGTCCCGGCAACAGAAGAGACGACAGAACGTTCTTCACCGATCAGGGCATTCAAAAGCGATGATTTACCGACGTTGACACGTCCGATAATGGCGACTTTGACCTGGTTCAGGCGCTCAGGGTCATAAAAGCGTGTCTCATCATTTTCTTCAAAGGCTTTTGCATCATCCTCTTTTTCATTGGCTTCATCCCAGTCATCCAGGTAGGCATCTTCATCGTCAATCTCCGGTGCTTCGACTTCACCGGCTATTTCAATATCCGTCTCTTCATCGGAATTTTCTTGTGGTTCTTCATCTTTCGGCGGAAGCTGTTCATGTATCCACTCGATCAATTTGATCGTATTACGGTTGTGTGCAACAGAGATACCAAAGACAGTGTCAGTACCGAATTCGTAATAGTCCCAAAGACGTTCATTCATCTTGTCGTTGTCGATTTTGTTCACGACCAATGCCATTGCCTTGCCCATCGACTGCAGTTCATAGAAGAACTTTTTGTCTTCATCATTGGCAATGGTCTTACCATCGACCATGTAAAGGATGATGTCTGCTTCATAGGCAGCTTTGACTGCTTTCTCTTTGATCTTGTCAAAAAGTTCACAGCCCTTGTCCAGTCCACCCGTATCCAGGATCTGGACTTCTCTATCAAGGATCTGTGCGACACGTTTCTTGACATCACGCGTAGTACCTGCCTGATCAGATGTAATGGCATCGCGCTTCTTTAACAGACGGTTGAAAAGAGATGACTTCCCGACATTGGGACGGCCGATAATGGCTAGTTTTTTCATTAAATATGCTTTCTGTGATTATAATTGTGTAATTATAGCAGTTTAGAGTTTATAAAGGGTTTTATACTTTTGGCTGCGTTCACGTACTTTTTTGAGATAGGCTTTGGGCTCTTCATGACGCAGATGCTTCAGGAGGTGTTTGTAAACACTTTCAGGCTGCATCCTGTTAATGAGTACAGAGGCGCTCTTGATACTGTTTGTCCCGACAAAGGCACGGGCTACATTGCCTGCTCCTGTATTGTATCCTGCTATGGCACAGTAGAGACGGCTTGTAGGGTCTTTGATCGAAGCAAGATATCTGTAATAAAGGATATGGAAATAGGCAGAACCTGTCTCGATATTGTTTCTGGTGTTGTAAAGGTATGAAGCGGAAAGCAGACGTCTTTTTTTATATAAGAAATAGTAGGCATCGATGCCCGCTGTCTTTGGTACAATCTGCATCAGTCCGTAGGCAGGGACCCACGAACGTGCCATGGGGTTAAAACTGCTTTCTGAATGCATGATAGCCAGGAGCCAATGTGCTTTGAGTCTAAAGCGCTGTGCATTGGATTTGGCCGGTACCAGATAGGTACTTGAACGTCGATAGGTCGAGTTTTTAGGAAGTTTATAGGTGAGTTTGTATGTCTTGCCTTCTCTTTCTAAAGCAATATCCTTCTGTTTTATCATTTGGTCTTTTGAAGGTCTCAGTAGAAGTTTTTGCCGATCAAGCTGTGCGGTCTTGATATATGCTGATCCTTTGGAGATATTTTCAATATCCTGATCCAGCTGGCTTGCTTTGAATTGTTGAAGCGTATCTGATTCAAAGGTACTTTGCAAGGCGCGATTGAGCTTCTCTTTTGCCTGCTCTTCATCATCGCTGATTTGTGAGATAGTGATCCGGTTGTTCTCAAAGTCTATGACGTGTTTTGTCTGCAGGTCTTTGGAATAGGTGACCAGTCTTTTCTCATTTCCCAGGTCACCTTCAGGCCAGTATGCTTTGACGCGTTTTCTGTATGCAGCTATCGCTTCTTGCTCTTTTCTCAGATGTGATTCAAAGGCTTCGTCTTCTGCTTTTTTAAAATCGATAAAACTTTTCTTCTCTTGTTGGAAGTGCTGGTCTTGTCTTTTTTTATACTCTTCAAAACTGTCTTGGGCACTTAGTACAGAAGCACACAAGAGCAGGATCAGTCTGCTACTAACCATACGTATATCTCTTTTGTACGTGGATGTGTCCATACCTCTTGGATATGCGCCTGTATCGTTTCGTTGGAACTGTTCTGAATGGTGTAGATCTCGGCTGAAGAGTTGGTTCGCATGCCCTCACGCTTCTCATTGCGTTTAATAGTACTCTCTACCTGTACACCGCTTTGTTGGGCAAGTTCATCCAGTGCCCTGGAGATGGCAAGGCGGCGTTGGGCACTCTTGCCTTTGAAGTGTTCTCTGGCACTTCCTACGGCACCGACTTTTCCTCCAAGAGATGGCTGCAGAACCCAGGCAGGCTCTTCGATAGGAATAGGTCTGACATCTCTGTTTTGGCAGGCAGTGAATATTGCGGGAAGAAGCAGAATAAAAAAGAGGATTTTATACATGATGAAACCTGGATATCTAAAAATAAAGACAGAGTCTTTTATGTGTTTATCTCTAGACATTGATCAGTAAGGCAGAAATTTGCTTTACTGTTTTTGGATTAATCCGTAGGGAACTCTTTCTCAAGTGCTTCAAGTGCATTTTTTGCCTGAAACTGCTGCCAGAGTGCATTGTCATTTTTGTAAGATGATTTGACCTGGTTCTTGACTTCCTGGTTAAGGCTCTCTTCGCTGACACCAACAAGAAGATAGATAGATTTCGTTGATGGGTTTTGCCAGTATTTCATCTGTTTTGAACCGTTAAGTGTGACTTTGGCTACCTGTTTGGAGACCTGTGTCGATACCTTGTCCGCTACTTCATCCCCACCTACACCTGTGGAGCGTGTAAATGTCTCGACTTTATCTTTGACCAGTGTCTGGATCTGTTGTGCCAGGTTTGAGCGTCCGTTTGCAAGAGCTTCACGACGAGAAAAACCCTGTCCCAGTTTACTCAGTGGAGCAGATCCTACCGCTGTTATAGCACCATCAAGACCGGCATTACCACATGTCCATTCCGGAGCCAGTTGCCCGTCGATGCGGCAGCGAAAGTCAGCCTCTTCTTCAGCTGGAGAGGGTTGTTTGTCGCCACATCCTGTAAACGTCGCGACCAGGGCAGTCGCCAAAAAGATCGATCCAAGTGTTTTCTTCATATAGAATCCTTTGTTCAAGATAATGTTTGCTTTAGACCATTGTAGCGAATTATTTTTAAGAAGCGATGATAAATTATGATTTTATATTATTGCAAATAGCCATTATACACTTTGGTAAAATCATTTAGATAATCGCCGAACTCTTTTGAATAACGGGCTTTGACATAATCACCGAGTCTGATCTCCTGTGTCTGCTCTTCGATGATAATCCAGGCCCTGTGTTCGCTGATCTTGTTTGAGACTATGCCATCGGCGATCTTGATATTCTGGACTTCCTCTTCGTCGGTAAAAGGATTGTTACTGCTGTGTACACTGTAGATCTCGACATCCTCACCCGTCTCGAGCCCATCGGCGCTACCGATACTGACATAGACAATGGTCGTATCCCCGTCGCTTCGTTGCTCCATAATGTAACCCTTGGGCGCGAGAAAGTTTTTGAAGGCATGACGGGTCGAATGAATAGCATCACTGCCGGCTTTGTTGATCATTCCCACCATGTCCAAAGGACGGTGGTTGTTACCATAGAAACGGCTGTCTTCCTGACGGCTGGTGTTGTCTGAAAACTCAATGGTCTTGAGAACTTTCATCGAGGGAATGGCATAGATCTTTAATATCCCGCTAACGGAGGCTGTATAGGTATAATGCGCGGGAATAACATAGACCTTTCCCTCTTTGTCAGTCCAGCGCTGTGTCTGTGTGAAACGTGAAGTAAACTGGGCATTAGACAGACTTCCTGAAATCGCGTATTTAGCGACTGAAAGTTCGATCTCACTCATCTGTGAGCTTTCATCGAGTTCACTGAGACGGATCTCGTTCTCAAACTTTTGAGCAATGGTACGGTCTAATACTTCGACCGTACCGCTTAGACTGAGTTCACGTTCAAGTTCGACGAGAAGGGATTGTCCAAGGTTTGCTTCCTGCGCAAGCCGGAAGTTACTGTCATCGATACGTGTGAGCACGACTTTAGTCTTGCCGCTTTGTACCTCTTCCTTGCTCGGCATGAAGGCCGACTCTTCCAAAGGTACAGGGGCAAAGGCTTCAATAGAGTCGATGGTCGCACCGCATCCGCTGAACAAAAACAAAAGAATATTAAGAGATAGGAAGTGTCTGAACATACTGATTCTCCTGATTTTCACTGTTATTTTATTCCCAAGAGGGTGTAAATACCCTCTTCTTCGATCTTTTTGGCCAGAGCCTGTGCAGCGTTGGCTTTGGCTTTTTCATAATCATATCTTGATTTTCCACTAAGATTGAAGGAGCTTGTTGCGATCGTTTTCTCTCTGGCATCTTTGGTGGAGAAGGAGAGACGTGCTTTTGCGATCTTAAAGCCATAGATCTCATCGAGCTGAAAGTCATTTTTTATGTGGATGTTGTTTTCAGTCTTTCTTGATACAGTCTTGATGCCTGCTTTGTTCAATCCCTCTTTGAGTGTGTCGATGAAAACCCTGGCTTGTGTGTCGGCACTGACGAACACTTTTACGGTGTTGAAAGTATCATTTTTGGCCTGCTTGATATCGGAGGCCTGTTTAAAATAAGGGCTCGTGTCAAAATCGGCGTTGATCGTTTTGCCCAGCAGGGCCATGGATTGCAGTTTTTGTATTTTAGCAAGCTGTTTGGAGTATAAGAGGGCCTTTTGCAGAGGAGACTGGCGGGAGATGTTTTTTTGCTCATCAGTCAGCTCTTGTGAGAAACGATCGAGTTTCTCTTTTTGCTGTTGGAAGAGTCGTGCACGGGAGACTTCGATAAGTAAAAGAACCCTGTCCGAGATGACCTGGTTTTGCATGATCCGGTAGTCACTGAACTCGATTGCTTTGACCTGTGCTTTTATTGTATTTAACGCGGAGTGATAGGCCTTTTCATTTCCGTTAAAACTCTGTGTCGATTCACTCTTTTTAAACTCGGAACTCACCGTGGTGGAGAGTGAAGCGGCAATGGCATTGAGCGCAGAGCTCTTTGCTTCATCGAGATTGCGGCCATCACCTACGCCGTAGAGGTAGGCACCGTTATTGGCAGGAGGGTTAAGATACCAGGATGGATAGGATATGGCTTGGGGCGCTTTGCTTCCTCCGCAGGCAGCAAAGAGCAAGAGAATGATAACGGGATATAGGTATTTAATCATGTGCATTAAACCTCTAACTGTTTGGTGGGATTATCGGGCAGACTCTCGATATAAAGAGACTGGGATGGAAAGGCAAAGCTTGCCTGGTTCTCTTCGACGATTTTCATGATGGTCAGGTTGATGCGTTCCCTGATCATAAGGTACTCTTGCCAGTTTGTCGTATTGGTAAAAAAGTAGCAAAAGATGCCAAGAGCAGAATCCTGAAAATCCGTAAAATTGACAAGTATCGTCGTGTTATTGATATCGGGATCGTTTTGCAGCATGCTTCGGATCTGTTCGAGAATATTTTGCATCTGTGTAGCGTTGGTGTCATAGGTGAGACCGATTGTCATCTTGATCCGGCGCATGGTCATACGTGACCAGTTCGTGATAGGACTGTTTGCCAGTGTTGCATTGGGCACGGCGACGAGTGCTTTGGCAAAGGTGCGTACACGAGTCGAGCGGATACCGATGCTCTCAACGGTCCCTTCGACTTCGGGTGTCTGTATCCAGTCGCCTACATCAAAAGGTTTATCGGAGAAGATGACGAGTGAACCAAAGAGATTGGCTGCTGTGTCTTTTGCCGCCAGGGCAAAGGCAAGACCGCCCAGACCCAAAGATGCCAGAAAGCCAGTAAAGTTGTATCCCCACTCCTGGACAATAACGACAAATCCCATGATAAGTAAAAAAAACTTGGCTACCTTGACCAGAAACAGTGCAAGGTCTGCACTGAAACGATTTGCGACCTTACCGTCAAACTCATGAAGAAAATCACTGAAGATGTTGACGATACGATAGAGCGCCCAAAAAAGAGTTAAGGCATACATAGAGCGGAAAAAGTGATTAATGAAGTCGCTGAAGGTTTCAGGCAGGCTCAACGTGAAGAGCATCGCGTAAAGCCCCAACAGCATCATGACGAGACGGATAGGCGGTTCAATGGCAGTGATGATGGCATCGTCCAGGGTGTTCTTGGTTCGTCTTGTCAGTTTGTGAAAAAGAGAGATGATAAGATGGGCCAGAGGACGACGCAGAAAGACGAAGAAGAGAAGGATACCTGCGGATATCAACCACTGTGAAAGGGTGTTTCCTAAATAGTTGTGTTCCAATAGATCTGTGATATCCTGCATAAACTCTCCAAAAATGTTTAAATCATTTTAACACAATAAATAAGAAAGTTCCGTTACAATCGTGTTTATGATTTATTATAGTTATGAAGAGTTTGTAAACGAT
>JBFFSC010000069.1:0-8704 GCA_041572615.1 Sulfurimonadaceae bacterium | reverse complement strand
TTTCAATTCGGTGATGTTAGTCATATAACATCTCCTGGACACTAAGGAGGCCAAATGTCTAAAGAAGTAATCGCAAATTCTCTTGAAAATTTTAATTCAAGTGGGACGATAGTTGCTGACCACATTGATCAGGCTATCTGGATCAATATCTGGTTGTCTGTTGCATTGTTTGCATCAGTTGTTGTACCAATGCTTTGGTTCGCGTGGAAATACCGTGAAAGCAATGTAAAAGATGAAGATATTGAGAACGTAACTCACCATACAGGTCTTGAGATCACTTGGACACTTATCCCAACTGCAATGTTGATGGTGTTCTTCTGGTATGGATATACATCAATGGTAACAGCACGTGAAGTGCCTGTGGATGATGAAAATGCTGTCACTATCAAAGTTGAAGGTAGTAAATGGAAATGGAGATATGAGTATCCTGCAAATGCAGATGGTCATGTTCACAAACTTGGTGGAGCATTTACTAAGCCTAAACACGATGAGAATGGAAAAGTTATCGAAAGAGGTACAATGGGTAAATCTGCACTCTATGTACCGGTTGATACGAATATCATCTTAGAGATGACAGCACCACTGGATGATGTTATTCACGCATTCTACATTCCAGCTATGCGTATCAAAGAGGATGTGGTTCCAGGTCGTACGACAAAGCAGTGGTTTAAAGCACCAAAAGTTGGTGAATATGACGTTGAGTGTGCTGAGTACTGTGGTACAGATCACTCATATATGTACTCTAGACTTGTCGTACTTCCAAAAGCTGAGTATGACGCATGGTTTAACAGCAAAGACGATACGCCAAAAGGTAACTATGCTAAATCAGGTGATGCAGTATTGCAACTACATGGATGTAAAAGCTGTCACGCAATTGAAACAGATAAAGTACTTGTAGGACCAACACTTCACACTAGAACATTGACGAAAGAGCAAGTATTGGATGTGATCGAAAATGGTCAGAACAAACTTGGTTATGCTATGGGTGCAATGCCAGCTGGTTTGGCTAGTGGTGCAGACGCTGAAGAGATTGCAGCTTATGTTGCTGGTGGTATGAAAGGTGATCAACCTGCTTCATTTGCAGCGTGTAGTTCATGTCATGGTGAAGATGGTAAGGGTCAGTATGGTACGTCTCCAAGTCTTGTAAGCTATGATGCAGACCTTTTACGTAATGTATTGAAAAATGGTAAAAGAGGTATGATTGGTTATATGCCACCATTCCCTTATGTATCAGAAGAAGAGATTTCAGCTATCGCAGAACATCTTCAAAACCAAAAGTAATTAAAATATGATTAAGGACTTTTTAGTTCTTACAAAATTTGTACTCTCTTTCGCAGTAAGTCTCTCCGCACTCTTTGCCTATATGATGGCAAAGGGTGAGATCGGTGCAGACATGTTTATCGCAACTTTAGCAGTACTTCTTGTCGCCTTGGGCGTTTCCGCCATCAACGAGGTACAAGAATATAAAGAAGACGCAAAGATGGAGCGGACTAAACACCGCCCGATTGCTTCAGGTAAATGGTCTCCACGTACGGGACTTGCTATTGCCGGAGTACTGATTGTAAGTTCATTGATTTTGATTTATGACCTTTTAGGTTTTGCAGGCTTGAACCTGATCCTTTTCTCCTTCATATGGTATAACGGTTTTTATACCCCATTGAAGAAGAAAAGTGCCTTGGCTGTTGTCCCGGGTGCCTTACTGGGTGTTGTGCCTCCGGCTATCGGATGGCTGACAGCAGGGCACAGCTTATGGGAACCAGAGTTCTATGCCTTGGGTCTGTTCTATTTTATCTGGCAGGTTCCACACTTCTGGCTACTTGTGATGTTTCATCATGGGGAGTACAAGGGTGCGGGATATCCAACTGCCTTGCGTCTGTTTGGTAGGAACTCGCTTCAGCGTCTTACCTTTATCTGGATGTTCTTTACGATCCAGGCCGGTGTATACATGGCAGGAGCTTTTGTTATATCGAATACAGTGATCTTTTATTTGTTGATCCTTGCTGCGATACTCTGTTTTATCAGCAGTCTTCAACTCTTATATAAGAACTTCGAACTTGTACATGCACGAAGAGTGTTCATGCAGTTCAACCTTCTTTTCTTAAGCACGATTATCCTGATTACGACGGATGTGATGCTTGAGCATTCTGCTATGTAGATCAAAGCCCAGGCTTTGATCTGTGTAGCAATAGCTACATTTTCTCTCATAATGTATCTATTTTTAAAACTTTTATGATTGTTTTGTTATAGTTTTGTAGAACATAACGGAGTTACAATCAATGACAAAGTATTCTTTATCTGCTATCTTAAATACAGTTTTCAAATTCAAAAAGAACAATCAGACACCGGGCTGTATCAGTAAGCGACTTATCTTTAATCAGGCCCCAGTCGGTGGACTTGGAAGTACGGCATTAATTGCTTTGTTTCTGGCTCTGCCTGTTATCGAATATGCGGCTATTTTTAATCCCTATGTTTTTAATTATTTGGGTATAGCACAAAGTATTGTCGTGTTCATCGTCTGTTTGGTCTTCTTGATGCAAGTCGTTTTTTGGCTGATATGGCGAAATAACAAAAAGGCCCTTAGAAAGGTCAGCGGTGCCTGGGAAGAGTACTTTCCGGGAGTTGAGCTTAAACTGGTGCTTTCTTCTGGAATCAGTCCCTATAATGACTTCTATACAGCATATTGTGAAGCGGCATCAACATCCTCAAATGATGCTGATTTACAAGATGCCCTCAGTAAAGCCTTTGCCCGTATGCAAGAGGAGAACAGAGAGCTTCTTGATGCGATCAACAGAGATAAAAAGTCGTAGAACACGTTTATTCACAAAAGCTTTATCCGCTTTGTAAGCTTTTTGATAAATCAATAATGTCAGGCTGCACTTAGCATGCTGTGAGTATCATATATAAAGATGATAAGAAGGTTTCGTTATGGAAAATCAGACTATTATATATATCATGGTAGGTTTTTTAGTCGTTATAACACTGATTCGCAGAGAGATGTTGAAACCGAAGAAAAAGAATGTTGACAGAAGAAAGGGTAACCGTCGTAAAAAAAGACGTCGTTCACGCAGGGGAAGAAGAGAACACGACTTCAATGATAATAGTGTGGATAAAGATCGTCGTAAAAAAGAAGACCGCCGTACAGGCGACCCGGAAAGACGTCACCGAGAACGTCGTCACTCATAGTACATTATATCTCTTTTAGGGCATTTTGAATCTTTTCATAAAAGATCTCATGTGCCGGAAGTGTCAATCTTGACTCCCTCTGTTTCTCTCCCCACATTGGTTCCGGAAAATAGGCATCTTCTTTAAAACGTGCCATGACATGAATATGAAGATGGGGAAGATAGTTTCCAAAGGCTGCGATATTGATCTTGTGCGGTTTATAGTAGGCGCGCATCTCTTCCTCAACAGTCTCCATCACGTCATAGAGTTTTGTACGAAGCGGTTTGGGGACATCGGTGAGCTCTTTGTAGGCTACAGTGGTAAAGATCTTCAGCCAGGGGATGTCACTCTCGTGGACTTCGATATAAAAATCTGGATCGGTATAAATGGTCATGTTTCTACTTTAGGATTAGTTTGAAGAGATTATAGAATAAAACGTGTTAGAAAGAGAAGTTTGAGAGACATGAGGGTCTCTCGATAGATTATATTAGTAGCGGTCTCGGTTTCCGCCACCGCTGTTTCGACTGCGTCCACCGCTGTCACGGTTTCCACGGTAGCCACCACCGCTTCGGTTCCCACTTCGGCTTCCGCCACTGCGATTCCCACGATAGCCACCGCCACGACGTTTACCACCACGGCTGCTGCTGCGTGAATCGATGCGTGCAAGGATCTTTGCCAGTTTATCTTCATCGATACCAATGTTCTCAGGACCTTTGACAGGCTCTTTTCTTAATAAGACAGAGATGACCTTATGCAGAGCTGTCTCATGGTCACAAGAATCTGAGATCGCTTCAACGATCTGATGTGCCTCATCAAAGATCTTTTGCTTGATGATCTCATCGGCAAGGCTGCCTAAACGTCCCTGTACGACTTGGTCTTTGGTCGGGACATAGCACTGTTCCATTGTTGTACCGACTTTTTGCTTGATACGTTGAAGCTCTTTAAACTCATGCGGCGTTACGAGGGTGATAGCAACACCTTTGCTTCCTGCACGTCCGGTACGTCCGATACGGTGTACATAAGACTCCGGATCAAAAGGGATATGGTAGTTTATAACGTGGGAGACGTCATTGACATGTATACCGCGAGCGGCCACATCCGTTGCGACCAGTACATCGATAGCTGAAGACTTAAAACCTTTGATGACTGCTTCGCGCTGGTCTTGCTCCATATCTCCATGGAGGCCTTTTGCCGAATATCCTGCAGCAGAGAGGACATTAGAGACACGATCAACTTCACGTTTCATACGGCAGAAGACAACAGTCTTATTCGTCTCGTCGGCATCAAGTAGACGGATCATGGCGTCATCGCGTTCATTCTCATCGATTACATAGTAGTTTTGAGAAATGTTTGTGTTTGTCGTCTCCTCTTTCGTAATTGAGATATATGTCGGATCTTTCAAGATACGATCAGCAAGCTTTTTGATCGGTGCAGGCATCGTTGCAGAGAAAAGAAGGGTCTGTCTCTCTTTTGGAAGATGTACGAAGATCTCATTGATATCATCAAGAAATCCCATATCAAGCATCTCATCTGCTTCATCCAGAATGACCATCTGCGGTGCGAAGTCTTTGATCATGTTTTTTGAGAGCATATCCAAAAGACGACCCGGTGTTGCGACAACGATCTGTGCTCCGCGGCGGACGAGGTCGACTTGGCGGTTATATGAACGTCCGCCATAGATAGTCACTGTACGCACATGAGAGTTGCGTCCGTAAAGATAAAGCTCATCAGATACCTGGTTGGCAAGTTCGCGTGTAGGAGTGATGACAAGGACTTGAACACCTTCACCTTTGATCGCGTTGATCGCTGGAAGGCCAAAAGCAGCAGTCTTACCTGTACCTGTATGTGCCTGGGCGACGACATCTTTCCCGGACATGACGACAGGAATGGCTTGTTCCTGGATCGGAGAGGGGACTTTGAAGCCTACGGCTGCAATTGATTTATTAAGACTTTCATTGAAGTTGAATTGATCGAAAGTCGATTTGATTGTCTGATTTTCAGAAGTGTCATTTGACATTTAGTACCTTTGTGTGTGAGACTGTTCATTCACTCACAAAGGCTCTTCCCGCATGATTAAAACTTAGTCTCAAGTTTAATTTACTTAAGAAACATCGGTAGAAACCGAGCGATTCTCTTGTTTTGCGGAATTATACTTAAACTATACTAATAACTAGCATAAGTGTAGCTATTAGTACTCAGCCTAACATTGGATTAATAAAATCTATTTTCTGTATAATAAGTCGATGAGAAAAGAGTAGGAAATTTTATGGATTATATTTTATTGATAAGCTCTGTTGCCGGAGTTCTGTTTGGGATGAGTATGAGCTATGTCATATTCTCTTCAAAGATGAAGTTCAAAGAGCAGGAGCTTGTCCGCATTGCGAATGATAAAGAAGATCTAGAAAACCGATTGGATGATTTAGGGCAGAGGACAGAGGCATTTCGCGAAGAGAACCTGGGGCTTCAGACAATGCTTTCAGCGATGGAAGCTGAAAAAGAGATGCTAAAAGAGCAGGTCAGGAGCCTTAAGAGTATAGAGGAAAAACATTCCCAGCTGATTGCAGAAAGCTCCGAACTGCGTGTTCGCCTGGAAGAAGAGAAGAGTCAAAACGGTGAAAAACTTGCGTTATTAAGGAAGGCAGAGGAGGATATGAAGCTTCAATTCTCAAAACTGGCCAACGAGATATTTGAGCAGAAATCGAAGGTACATGCCGAGCAGAACCGTCTTCAGCTTGACACGATCCTAAAGCCTTTTAAAGAACAGGTCAACGCATTCGGTAAGAAGATTGAAGAGAACTATATTACGGAGACGAAAGAGAGGCATCTTCTCAAAGACCAGATCATACAGCTGCGCTCTTTGAACGAGCGGCTCAGTGATGACGCGAATAATCTTACTAAGGCACTCAAGGGTGAGAACAAGACGCAGGGGAACTGGGGAGAGCTTATCCTGGAGAAGATACTCGAAAGTTCCGGTCTTCGTGAAGGGCATGAGTATGAGATACAAGGCAGCTATAAAGACGAGAAAGGCAAGCTCTTCAGACCAGATGTATTGCTCCATCTGCCTGACGAGAAAGACATCATCATCGATTCGAAGGTCTCTCTGGTCGCGTATGAGCATTATATGAGTGCCCAGGATGAGACGGAAAGGGCCAATGCACTTAAACAGCATGTCACTTCGGTACGTGCTCATATCAAAGGCTTGAGCGAGAAGAAGTATGAGGAACTCTCCGGCTTGAAAAGCCTTGACTTCGTTCTTCTGTTCATGCCTATCGAAGGTGCTTATATGCTTGCACTAGAACAGGACTCCAATTTCTTTCAAGAAGCTATCAAGCAAAACATCATGGTCGTAGGACCTTCGACGCTGCTGGTGACATTGCGTACTATCGAGTATATCTGGCGTAATGAACGACAGGAGCAAAATGCACAGGAGATCGCTGAAAAAGCGGCCAACCTTTATGATAAGTTTGTCGGATTTGTGGAAGATATGGAAAAGATCGGGGGGCAACTCAGCAAGACACAAGATACCTATAAAGATGCGATGAAGAAGCTTAGTACAGGTACAGGCAATCTCATCAAACGCACCGAAGATATGAAGAAGCTCGGGATCAAGACGAAAAAGCAGATAGGAAACTCTCTCTTGGAAAAGGCACAGATAGATGAGTAGCCTGTTACGCGAAAAGAACATTCCGCGTCTGATGATCATTGTTCCGGTCCTTGCAACGATCATGCTGACACTTCTTATCGTCTATTTCTATATCTCGTATCGTCATCAGCATTTCAAGATTGAAAGCGAACGTCTCAAGCAGGAATATGTCATCAGTGAGAAACAAAAACTGCAAGAGCGTCTAAAATCCCTGTATCTTCTTATAAGTACGAAGCATCAGAACATGCAGATACCGATGGAGCAGGAACTGGTCTCACGTATCAATATCGCCTATGATACGGCGACTTATCTGCATCAACGCTATTCAAGAGGCTATAATGAACAGGCGGTGAAGGTACTGATCCTGGGCGCACTTTCGCGGATGGAGTGGAACAATAAAAAAGATTTTATCTGGGTCACGGATAAAAAAGGGAACAACCTTTTAGCCCGTCAAAAAGAGCTGCGAAGAAATTTGCTGGATTATCAGGATGCTGATGGCCGTTATATCATCCAGGAGGAGATAGAGGCAGTCAATAAACATGGCGAGGCCTTCTTGAAGACACGCTTTGATCCGAAACAGCCACTTGTGCAGCTGATGTACCTGAAAGACTTTGGCCATTATGGGTGGTTCTTCGGTACGGGCATGCACTATTATGACGAGTATGAGCGTATCAAAAAGGGAATTATCTCGACACTCTCTGCCATTCAGACAGATCCTGACGAGTACTTCTATATCGTCAACTCTGAAGGGAGGATCATCTACCATCCCGAGATGGAACTCAACTCCAATATCCTTGAACTTAAAGATCAGAACGGTTTTGCTTATATCAAAGCGCAGCTTGAGAGTGCGATGAACAACAAGGATGAGTATATCACCTATATTTCAAAGTCAAGACGGTATAAGCAATATTCCCAAAAGACGACGTTGAGTTACTATTTCAAACCTTTTGACTGGGTGATAACGACGGGGTTTTACTCTTTAAACATCCAAAAGGCGATTGACAAACAGCAGGCACAGTTGAAAGAGGAGATCGAAAACGAGATCAAGACCATCGTGATGTTCTCTTTTATTCTGGCTGTCTTCGTCATCTTTGTGACCCTTGCGCTCTCACGCAGGATCAGTGAGATTTTCATCAATTACCAGCAGCGTGTAAAAGAGCGTGAAAATGCACTGCATGAATTGAATGATTCGCTCAAAGAGCGTGTCACCCAGGAGGTTGAGGCACAGCGGGAGAAGGAGAAGATGCTTATCCAGCAGTCGAAGATGGCTGCGATGGGAGATATGATATCGATGATCGCACATCAATGGAGACAGCCCCTGAATCAGATGTCGTATGTCATGATGAACATAGACGGTGCCTATGATGAGCGGACACTTTCACGGGAATACCTCGATGAAAAGCTAAAAGAGGGTGAAAAGCTCTTGGAATACATGTCCCATACGATCGATGACTTCAGGAACTTTTTCAAACCGGATAAAGAGAAAGAGGAAGTTGAGGTCTGTAGACTTGTTGATAGTGCGATCGGCCTTATTGAAAAGAGTCTGGAAAAACACAATATAGAGCTGATCAAAGAGTACCGCTGCGGCAAAACACTTGTGCTGTACAAGAATGAGATGATACAGGTCCTTTTAAACCTGCTGAAGAATGCCCAGGAGGCTTTGGAAGATGTTGAAGATAAGAAGATAAAGGTCGTGATAGAAGAAGAGGGCGAGAGCATAAAAATATCAGTATGTGACAACGGAAGCGGAATCAAACCTGAAGAGATGCAGAAAATATTTGAACCCTATTTCTCAACCAAACAAAACCATGGAACAGGTCTGGGTCTGTATATGTCCAAGATGATCATACAGGAGCATATGAATGGTTCGTTAACCGTTGAGTGTACGCCAGAAGATAC
>JBFFSC010000068.1:0-8741 GCA_041572615.1 Sulfurimonadaceae bacterium | reverse complement strand
GATATTCATGATCTAAACGGAAATATGATCGGTCTGGGGAATCTTGCAGAGATCAAAAGCAGTGTGGATATCGACGGGGTCGTCGATGAGTACGGTCTGGCAAAGATAAAAGGTCAGCTTCTTTCTGCGAATCCAAAACAGTTTACGGATATGGAAGTCAAGTTTCAAAACATAGATATGACAAACCTCTCACCATACACCGGTAAGTTTATAGGATATAAACTTGAAGATGGAAAGATGAACGTCGAACTTGATTATGAGATCGACAGTTCGCAGATGCAAGGTGGGAACAGGGTCATATTGAAGCGATTGACACTGGGCGATGAGGTGGAAAGCGAAGATGCAATTTCAGCACCAGTCTCGCTGGCAATTGCCCTGCTAAAAGACAGTGAGGGTGTTATTGACCTGGATGTCCCGGTAACGGGGGATGTCGATGCACCTGATTTCGCTATAGGGCATGTCGTATGGACAGCCTTTAAGAACCTGATTATAGGTGTGGCAACGGCACCGTTTAACTTTTTAGGGGACATGCTCGGTATCAGTGCAGAGGAGCTTGAAAACATCCATTTTGAAGTCGGCAAGACAAAGCTTCTGCCACCAGAGCGTGAGAAACTTGACAAGTTGTCAACAGCCTTGGCCTCAAAAGAGCTGCTGATACTTAAAGTTGCCGGCACATATGATGGCAAACGCGATCTTTTGGCGATGAAAACAGAAAAGTTCTATCAAGAAGCCTATATTAAACTGGAAGATAATACGACAAACCTGAACCATATGGACAGAGATGACCTGGACGATCTCCTAAGCGATATGTACGTGGCTCACTTCGGTGATGACAAGTTCAACCTCAAAGAAGAGAGCGTGGATGTACAAGATATAAGTTCAGATAGGAAAAAAGAGATTTTGCGTGAAGAGATGATGAAAGATATAATAGAGAATCAAAAAGTTTCCCAGGCAGACCTCAATATCTTAGCACGAAAACGTGCAGAGAGTATTGTCTCCTTTCTTGTCACTAAAGGCATCGATGCAACACGTTTGGAACTCCTCGATAGTGTTCAAGCGGAAAGTGCTGACGAGGAGAGTGAGTATATTTCGACTAAACTCGAACTTGGGGCTAAATAAAGTAGGGATGTGATAGACTTTTAGGATGAAAAACAGACGTAACGATTATATTGAAATTGCTAAAGAGACGCTTCAGATCGAAGCGGATGCTCTATTGAATGCCCTATCTCGTGTTTCAGACGAAATAAACGAGGCCGTAGAGTGCATATTGGCATGTCGCGGAAAGCTGATTATCACGGGTGTGGGTAAGTCGGGACTGATTGGTGCCAAGATGGCGGCGACCTTTGCATCGACGGGTACACCGAGCTTCTTTTTACACCCTACCGAGGCCCTTCACGGCGATCTCGGAATGATTGGTCCGGATGATGTTGTTCTGGCTATTTCATACAGTGGCGAGAGTGGCGAGTTAAGTGCCATTCTGCCACACATCAAACGTTTTGACATACCGTTGATAGGGATGACGCGCAACAGCACATCGACACTGGGTGAGTTCTCTGATATCGTACTTTCAATCGAAATTGCAAAAGAAGCTTGTCCTTTGGGGATCGCTCCTACCTCTTCGACGACCTTGACATTGGCTTTGGGTGATGCTTTGGCCATCTGTATGATGCATGCCAGGGATTTCAAAAAAGAGGACTTTGCTTCCTTCCATCCGGGCGGCTCTCTGGGGCGACAGCTCTTTGTTAAAGTGTCTGACCTTATGCGCAGAGATGATCTTCCTTTGGTCGCTGAAGAGGCGCTGGTCAAGGACGCTATATTGACCATCAGTGAAGGTCGTCTGGGTACGGCTCTTCTCGTCGATGATGAGAAAAAGCTGGTGGGACTTGTCTCAGACGGGGATATACGTCGTGCATTGTTGCAAGAAGGTTTTTCTCTGGAAGAGAAGATTGCGAAGTATGCGACGATGAACCCGATGACGATCAAAGATGAGAACATGCTTGCTTCTGACGCTCTGGTACTTATCGAGAACAAAAAGATCCAATTGATGGTGGTCACCGATGAAAACAATCATGTCAAGGGTGTTCTTCATATCCATAAACTCATTGAGGAGGGCATTAAGTAGATGATGCGCCTAAACAAATTTATTGCCCACTACTCGACTTATTCGCGTAGAGAGGCTGATGCAGCCATATTAAAAGGGGCTGTTAAGATCGGCGGAAAGGTCGAAGATAATCCTGCCACACAGGTTGATGAACGCCATGCGGAAGTCTATGTCCATGGTAAAAAGGTTTCACCAAAAGACATTATCACCGTTATCGCTTATAACAAGCGAAAAGGGGAGCTGGTCACTAAAAAAGATCCACGTGGAAGGAAGACCATCTATGATACACTTGATCACAAGTATAGACACTTTATTCCCGTAGGCCGGCTCGATTTTGCTACGGAGGGTCTTTTGTTACTGACGGACTCCTCGGTCGTCGCAACGGTACTGATGAACTCAGACCTTGAGCGTATTTACAAGGTCAAGATAAAGGGGCCTGTTACTGAAGCTATGGAAGAGGGGATGAAAAAAGGTCTCGAACTTGAGGATGCCACTGCCGGGGCACATTCGCACTCTAAGGTCACATCGATGACATTTGCTCCTTTTGCCGGATATAGGATAGATAAGAACACGGAAAAATACTCTATTTTGAAGGTGGGTATTACCGAAGGTAAAAACCGTGAACTCAGACGTTTCTTTGCTCACTTCGGAGCGGAGGTAGCTGATTTAAAACGGCTTTCATACGGGGGCATTGAGCTTAATAACCTGCCTGACGGTAAAAGCCGCTTTCTAACACGCAGTGAGTATGCTTCGGTACGTGATTATGTGGACCAGGCTACGAAGAGTGATGCGCAAAGAGAAAACTTTAAAAAGCGTAAAGAAGAGAAAGAGTTGAAAGAGAAGGCTCAATCTGAAGCAGAAACTGAAAAGCTTAAAGAGATGGAAGAGGACAGGGATAAGCGAAAGCGTATCAATAAGGTCAAGAACAGACTGCAAAGCATATTAAAAGATGACAAGGATTATGACTATGACTAGGCTACAACTCAAGACAGAGCACAAGACACAGATGATCAATATCACTAAAGAGGTTAAGGAAGCCGTAATCACATCCGGCGTCAAAGATGGTATTGTTGTTGTCTTTACCCCGCATACAACAGCTTCTATCACACTCTTTGAGAACATCGATCAAAACCTACGCCGTGACTATCTGAAACTTCTAAAGACCTATCTCTCTGATCAGGAGTATTCCCATAAGGGCGGTAATGCTGAAGGCCATTTGAAGTCTGCTATGACAGGAGGCTCTATCACTGTTCCTGTTGAAGATGGTCTTCCTTTGTTTGGTGAATGGCAAGGTGTCTTCTTTTGTGAATTTGATGGTCCAAGAGAAGCCCGCGATATCATCATTAAAGTCATCAACGGTTAGTTTTATGAATCAATTTTCTAACTTTGTTAGAATCGCCATGGTCTCATTGTATGAATAAACTTCACTTCGTGGTCACCAAAGGTTAGTTTTGGCAGATTTTACTTATCTTCTACGTCCCAAGGTCTTTGATGACTTTGTCGGACAGGCTCATTTAGCATCCAACGACTCACCTCTGCGGCAATTACTGCAGAATGCACAAATGCCGCATGCTTTTTTTTATGGTCCCCCGGGATGTGGAAAGACGACTTTGGCACGTATCATTGCCAATGAACTGGATACTCCTTTTTATGAGTTCAATGCCACGTCGCTCAAGATAGACCAGCTGCGTAAGATCTTTATTCAATATGAGAATGCCTTGCAGCGACCCCTTATCTTTATCGATGAGGTGCATAGACTGGCAAAGAATCAACAGGAGGTGCTACTTCCTGTTATGGAAAATAACACAGTGTTAGTTATCGGTGCCTCCACGGAAAACCCCTATTTTAGTCTTACAGCGGCAATGCGCTCACGTTCCATGTTGTTTGAACTCAAATCACACACCGATGATGACTTGCGTGCACTTGCCAAACGGGCCTGTGATAAAGAAAAACTTTTTTTACATGAAGATGCGATGAAGTACCTTGTCATCTCAAGTAACGGCGATGCCAGAGCGATGTTGAAATTGCTGGAGTTCGTTTCCGTTGGGAAAAAAGAGATATCACTTGAAGACCTAAAAGCATTGCGTCCCCACTCTTTAAACGACGGGACAGGTGAGGCCTCGGTACATTATGATCTGATCTCGGCGATGATAAAGTCCATAAGAGGCTCAGATCCCGATGCCGCGGTCTATTACCTGGCACGTTTGATAGAAGGGGGTGAAAACCCGGCTTTCATTGCACGACGCTTGGTGATATTGGCTTCCGAAGATATAGGTAATGCCAATCCCCAGGCTTTGACACTGTGTACATCAGCGATGACTTCAGTCTCGCAGATAGGTTATCCTGAAGCACGTATCATCCTCTCCCAGGCTGTTATCTATCTTTCAGCCTCACCCAAGTCAAATTCAGCCTACAATGCAATAAACCAAGCTCAATCAGCCATACGAGATGGGCATGTATTGGAGATACCAAAGACAATACAGCAGAACAATGAGAACTATCTCTACCCTCATAATTTTGGCGGATGGGTGGAGCAAAAGTACTTGAGTAAACCATTGCAATTCGTCGAGTTCAAGCCGATCGGTTATGAGCAGAAGATGGGTGAATGGCTGAATAAGATACGCGGAAGGTAAGCTGATATACAATGATGTATCGAAGGTAAAAGAGGAGTTCAAATGAAAAGAAACAGGATTATAGCGATAGTTTTATTACTAGCTGCAGGTGCTCTGGGATACATGGGATACAGTGAGTCACAGGGGATCGGATCTGCTCTTTCAAGTACTTTTGAAGGAAACCCGAGTGACAGTGTGATGATCAAGTATGCACTTGCCGCTGTACTCGCTGTAGCCGGCGTTGTTTTGCTGCGAAAGTGAGAAAGAGGGTCCTCTCTTTGTGTTAAAGGACTATCCATCCATTAAAGACTGAAATAGAGACAAAGGCAAGAAGAAGTGCCGCAATGCGTTCGATGTTCTTCCTGTGGCGTCCAAACTGATTCACAATCTCTTTGGCGACGGAAGAGATTAAAAAGCCGTAAAAGAGTAGTGATGCACTGATGGCTCCAAGTCCAAATGATAATCCCATAAAAGCAGCATTGTTCATCGAAGAGCTGTTTGCAGCTGCTGCAATGAGTGTCATAATAGGTGCACAGGGATTAAGTGATATTGCCAGACCCATCGTAAAATAACCGACAATACTTGTTTTAGAACTCATCGGCTTTGAAGAGCAGCTGTGTGAAGAACTCTCTGTGTAGGTTCGATAGAACAGTACAACAGCAATGATCATCGTCGCCGAGCCCAGGATGAGTTGAGAGATTGTAGGGTTATCAATAATGTTTTTGATCTGTAACATACTGACCGAGGCAAGCATGGCCATTAGGACATAGCTTGCAACACGACCGATACTAAAAGGAAGGACAACGGCCATCGCGTGGCTGATAGAACGTGAGTTGGCCAATAGGATAGGGCTTAAAAAGGGCATGCATGAGAGCATACATGCTGTCACGCCATAGCTTAAGCCGATAAGAAAAAGAGAGGTGTATGCAAGGCTTTCCATCTATTTAGGTGCCACTTCAGCCCAGGTGGTTTTTTCCCAGTTTCTCTGGTCTTTATTGCGTTTTTTGAAGTACTCTTTGGATGATTTGAAGACAGGGAAACCGCCATATTGAAGCTGTAGGACGTCATCATCCGGACAGAACTCAACACACAGACCACAGAGGGTACAGTCAGCATAGGTGATATTGGTCGGTTTCTGAGCCACTTCCTGAATCTCGATAATATCGGTCGGACAGACTTTCGCACACAGGCCACACTTCTCACACGAGCTTGAACCATTCTTGACAAGACGCAGAAGACCCAGCTTTTTGAACACAGCTTGTAGGGCAAGCATTGGACAGATACGGCAAAAAGGCTGCTTGATCGTCAGTGCCATTGCAATCATCAGTCCAAAGAGAAGGTCTGCGATGACGGAAAAGACCATATATCCGGTCGTTGAGTTGTCGATATAAAGCTGTGAAGTGTCACCAACAGCAAGGGTTGTGAGGATACGGCTTGGACAGATACGGCAAAAGGGATCACCAAACTCGTGTCCCAGAAAACCTATTCCTGTCAAAAGAGGAAAGATAAAGACAAGGAATGCCAGCATCAGCCATTTGATAGGACGAATTTTCTTAAGTGTCGATGTGCTGAGCGTGTGGAAACGTTTGAATCCGAGTTTGTCTCCAAGGGAGTGGATCATCTCCTGAAAGAATCCAAGTGGACAGACCCATCCGCAAAAGGCCTTGTTCAAGATGACGATAAGAATGACAAAGGTACCCAGCGTGATCAATGTCGGCAAGAAAGCCTGCATAAGATTCAGATCGCTGGTAAAGAAGCCTGATGCGCGGTGATCCATCTGGTGCTGAAAAGGTATAAGTGTACAGTAGTCACCGCTTTGCTGATCGTAGGCACATGAAAGGGCAGGCAGCGCACCCGTGAACTTGTCTTCACTGTAGAATGTCGTCATAAAGAGAGAACCGTAGACCATGATGACAAAAAAGAAAAGCTGTACAAGACGTCTGAACCATGTCAGTGTTAAAAATTTTTCCATTATGATTTCCCTTTTTTCTTTTTGTGTATATTTCGTAACATAAAAATACCGATAGCAATGCCCAGCAAGACCAATATAACTGCAAAGGTCTGGGTCTGCCAGTAGTCAAGAGGATTAACGTGGTATGGCATAGCAAGTGTAGAATTATAGGTTATACCTTCATGTTCATATGTAACGGCAAGTATAAATTCTGCCGGCTTGTTGGCACGTCTTTTCATCTTGACATCTGTAAAATCGTTTGGCATGGTAATACAAAATCTACCACCTTCATCACTTTCAAAAGTCTTTTTTGTACCATTGCTAGTAGTCAAAACTACACTGTGGTATGCAAGTGCTTTTTCTTTAAACCGAAGTTCGAACTTATAAGACTCTGAGCCCTTGTAATGATTGTGCTCTTTAGGAAGAAGAACAGGCGCTATCTCTAGATCACTTTTTTGTAACCGGGTGATCTTAGTGGGAGAAACTTTAGACGGTCTTCCGCGGGAATAGATATAACGAATAGAGCTGTTGATGATTTGATCTTGGCGTTGGTTGATGACAAGGGCATGATAGTTTTCCATGCCTGTTCGAGGAAGAGATACGAGAGCGTCTTTTATGCTCAGCTCCCGCTTCTCAAGCGTTGGCATGAGATAGTAGGCCTCGGTATTTGCAGCAGGAGCAAAGTTGTTGATCTGAAACTGTTTTGCTTTTCTTCCACCATGCCCTGTATGCTCTTGTTTGTCAGATGGCTTGGACTTGACAACCGGAGGTTGCCAGTTGATGAAACCCTCGGCCTGAAGGAAGGTGGCAAAGAGCAGAGCAGTGATGAAGTATTTCATACGTTTCCTTTAGAACTGGTAGGTATAGTTGAGCATTACAGTACGTGGTGCTGCAGGTGTATAAAGGACCTCCGAAGCATCCCCGGATGCTGCAACAGCATATTTTTTATCAAACAGGTTGTTGACAAAAAGGTTTACACGGTGAGCACCGGTGATATAACCTAAATTGGCATTGGTGACATATTTAAAGCCTTCATGTTTAGCCGTATTGGAGTTATCGGTGTAGTATGAACCCCATGTCTGGCTTTCAACAGAAGCCTGAAGCCCCTCTTTTTGTCCATAAGAAGCATAGAGTGTATATTGGTTTTTAGGAACATGTGGCAGGTAGTTCCCTGAACGGTCAACCGGATTAAGCGTTGGTCCGGTTCTTACCCATTCTATCAGTTCTTTGTATTTGAAACGGCTGTAAGCATAACTTGCACCGATTTTTGTTGATGGAACGATGTTGTACTCAGCTTGCAGTTCAAAACCTTTTTTCTCGACCTCACCAGCATTCTGGTACGATGTTTCCTGATCTACAACGACTTGTACGATATCGTCTTTTGTTACTGTATAGTATGCTGCCATGTCAATAAATATTTTTTCATCACGATGTTTTAACCCGACCTCATAGTTGGTCGATTTCGCAGACTCCAGTTCAGGGATAGGTGTTGCCCCGCCATAAAGTACATTACTTTTTAGTTCGCTTTCATTTGGAACTTGATCAGAGTAACCGATTGTGGCATAAACACTTGTCGTAGGAACAAGGGCATAGCTTGTACCTAAACGGTAAGATGCCAACGTAAAGTCACGATCAATTGAGTAGAGACCGGCAATATCCGCTGGATCGCTTGTATAGTCCATAGCACCCCAGTCGGCAGCAATCATTTGGTCGCCATCGACTTTAAACTCTGCTTTTTCAATACGAGCCATCATATCTACTGAAAGCTTTTCACTCAATTGCATCATTTCTTGAAGATAAAACCCATACAAATACATATCAGATTCACCTGTCTCAGCAAGAGTACCTTTTCTATCACTTAACGTCGCTTTGATACTGTTCGCTGTCTTTGGACCTCCAAAATCAGGGTCAACACCATAAGTTTCATAGTCAGCGTAGGTATATTTCTCATCATCTCTTGTAAGGTTTGCTCTAGCCGTCGCACCTGCTAGGAAAGTGGACTTATTGCCATTGATCTCATGAGGTACTTCAAAGGCAAGGTCAGTTCCAATGACATGGTTCTTTCCGCTGTCATTAT
>JBFFSC010000067.1:0-8857 GCA_041572615.1 Sulfurimonadaceae bacterium | reverse complement strand
ATCTCCTTTCAAAATGTTCCAGTAGAATTTCCCTATAAATTTTAGGGATTACCAAATGGTGCGAAATATTAGCTGAATTTTGTTTAAGATACGCTTTATTTTTATGATAAGTTTATATTAAATATAAATAATGGGGAAAGTAGAAATATGGTTGAAGAAGCTTACGCTTCTTCTGATTCAAGAATGATCTCTTGGTTATTATAGATACCTGTACCAACCGGAATCGTTCTACCGATGATAACATTCTCTTTAAGATCGGTAAGATCATCGAACTTGGCTGAAACAGCTGCTTCCGTAAGGACTTTCGTCGTATCCTGGAACGATGCTGCCGAGATGATCGAGTCAGCAGAGACTGCTGCACGTGTAATACCGACAAGGAACGGTTCCGCGATTGCAGGAGAACCGCCAAGGCGCATGATCTTCTCATTCTCTTCTCTGAATTTCTTCTGAGAGATAAGATCGCCTTGAATGAACTTCGTGTCACCTGAGCTGATAATCTTGACCTGACGCAACATCTGAGTAAAGATAACCTCGATATGTTTGTCAGCGATATTAACCCCTTGACGACGATAAACCTGTTGTACTTCAGATACAAGGTAGTTGTATAGTGCTTTGACACCCATGATACGTAGAAGTTCATGTGATGAAATATGACCATCAGTCAAGCGCTCACCGGCATGTACGAATTCACCTGCTGTTACCTGGGCTGTACGCTGTTTGTCAACAAAGTACTCTTTCATGATCCCGTTTTCTGATGTAATGATCAGACGCTGTTTACCACGTAGCGGTTTACCAAAGCTGACAACACCGTCAACCTCAGCGATCAGTGCGATCTCTTTAGGACGACGTGCTTCAAAAAGTTCAGATACACGTGGAAGACCCCCGGTAATGTCTGATGATTTTTGAAGTGCTTTTGGTGTTTTTGCCAGGATATCAGCAACCTTAACCTCTGCACCGTCTTGAGCGTAAACTGCAGTCTTAGGCTCAACAAGATAACGGATAATCTCACCATCATCTGTCGCAAGCACGATTGTCGGCTTGTATTCAGAAGAGATATGCTCATTGATCATCAGACGTGTCTGACCTGTCAATTCATCAAACTGCTCTGAAGCTGTCACACCGGCGATGATATCTTCAAATGTCACCTTACCTGAAGACTCAGAGATAATAGGATTCGAATACGGATCCCACTCAGCTACCGCTGTCTGCTCTGCTGCAGCCGGTGATGCGATCAATGTCGATACTTCGACGGCTGCATCATTATCAACTTCGATAACAGAACCACGTGCGATATAGTGACGGATCGCCTCACGCTCTTCAGAATCAACGACAACAGCGAAAAGACCTTTCTCTTCAACTTTGTAGCCTTTCTTGATCTCATCGTGTGCTTCCAGGTAATCACCTTTAAGAAGGAAGTATTTAACTTTTCCATTCTCTTGTGCTGTGATCTTCTGTGTGATCGGCTCCCCATCTTGAACAAGAAGTTCAGATGCGTAAGGGATACGGTTCGGAACATTCCAACCGTCTTTGATCGTCTCAACAATAGACTCATCCGCTTTGATCTCTGCACCGTTATCATAAGGAAGGTAGAACTTACCTTCGATCTTACCAGATACACCGGCAAGTTCATTTGGTTTTGCAACTTCTTTCTTACGTAGTGTATAACGTGTTGTCTCTTTTGCTCCAACAACCGATACGATGATCTCATCATGGATAGTCTGGACTTCGACCTTACCGTCAAACGGTGCTTTGATCTTAGGCTCGACAAGAAGAACAGCAGCATTACGACGGTTCGCAACGATTGTTTTCTTCTCTTTAGACTGGTATGTCTTAAGGTTGTAATAACGGATGAAACCTTCTTTAGTCGCGATAACCTGACGTTCTTCACGCGTACTTGATGCCGTACCACCCACGTGGAACGTACGAAGCGTAAGCTGTGTACCCGGCTCACCAATAGACTGAGCTGCGATAATACCGACAGCCTCACCCTTCTTGACAAGCTCACCATGACCAAGGTCAAGACCGTAACAAAGCGCACAGATTCCGTCTTCTGCCTTACATGTCGTCGGAGTTCTGATATGAAGTGACTTGATACCTGCCTCAGAGATAACCGCAGCTTTCTCTTCATCAATCAACTCGCCTTCGGCAAACAGGATCTCATTAGTGATCGGATCGATAGCATCTTCTGCCAATACACGACCCTCAACACGATCAGCCAATGGCTCGATAAGCTCATTACCGATAGAGATATCAGTGATCTCGATACCTTCGTGTGTACCACAATCTTCCATAACGACTTTAACGTTTTGTGCAACGTCAACAAGCTTACGCGTAAGGTAACCCGCATTCGCCGTTTTAAGTGCCGTATCCGCAAGACCTTTACGCGCACCGTGGGTAGAAATAAAGTACTCTAGTACGTTCAGACCCTCTTTAAAGTTTGACGTAATCGGTGTTTCGATAATCGAACCATCCGGTTTAGCCATCAGACCACGCATACCTGCAAGCTGACGGATCTGAGCCGCAGAACCACGTGCACCCGAGTCAGCCATCATGTAGATAGAGTTGAAACCATCCTTGTCTTCTTCGACAAGTTTCATCATCCCGCCCGCAAGCGTATTGTTTGTATCTGTCCAAACGTCGATGATCTTGTTATAACGTTCTTGCTCCGTCAATAGACCCGCATCGAATTGTTTTTGGATCTCTTTAACCTTATGCTTAGAATCAGCGACTCTCTCACCTTTTTCTTCTGGAATAATGATATCCGCAGCAGAAATTGACACACCCGCTTCTGTTGCATGTTTGAAACCAAGGTCTTTTAATCTGTCAAGGAACGATGCAGTAACAGCAATGCCGCCATGCTTGTTTACGTAGTCAACGATTGCATTGATTACTTTTTTCTTCATTGGCTGATTCCACATTTCAACCGGAACAAAATCCGGAAGAATTGCTTTGATCAACATACGACCGGCAGTCGTATAGATCATACGACCGTCAACACGTGTTCTGATCTTCGCATGAAGATCCAATGAACCATGCTGAAGCGCGATACGAACTTCGTCAACGTTTGCAAACAGCTTGTTTGAACCTTGAACACCGTTTTTCTCCAAAGAGACATAATAGATACCAAGTACCATATCCTGTGACGGTGTAGCGATCGCTTTACCTGACGCAGGAAGCAGGATGTTCATTGATGACAGCATCAAGACTTTTGCTTCTGCAATTGCCTCAGAAGACAATGGTACGTGAACAGCCATCTGATCCCCATCGAAGTCGGCATTGAAGGCCGCACAAACAAGAGGGTGAAGCTGAATAGCTTTACCATCGATCAATTTCGGGTGAAATGCCTGAATTGAAAGTTTATGAAGTGTCGGTGCACGGTTCAGAAGGATCGGATATCCGTCAACGATCTCTGAGAGACATTCCCATACTTCATTTGTCTTGTCTTCGATAAGTTTTTTCGCCTGCTTGACTGTTGTCGCATAACCTTTCTCTTCTAGTTTAGCGATCAAATGCGGCTTAAACAGTTCAAGTGCCATCTTCTTAGGAAGACCACACTGATCCATCTTAAGGCTTGGTCCAACAACGATAACAGAACGTCCAGAGAAGTCAACACGCTTACCAAGAAGGTTTTGACGGAAACGACCCTGTTTACCTTTAATGATCTCAGAAAGAGATTTAAGTGGACGCTTGTTCGCACCCTTAACAGCATTGGCACGGCGACCATTGTCAAACAGTGCATCAACAGACTCTTGCAACATACGTTTTTCATTACGTACGATGATCTCCGGTGCATCAAGTTCAATCAGACGTTTAAGACGCTGGTTACGGTTGATAACACGACGGTAAAGGTCATTAACATCTGAAACCGCGAACTTACCGCCGTCAAGGCTGACAAGTGGACGAAGATCAGGTGGAAGAACCGGAAGCTGCTCAAGCATCATCCACGCCGGATTGTTTCCAGAGTTAAGGAATGACTCGATAACTTTAAGACGCTTAATGATCGTCTTGCGTTTTGCTTCTGAGTTTGTCTTCTCAATATCTTCTTTAAGCCCCTGGAACATCTCAACAAGGTCCATATCATTTAGAAGGTCTTTAACGATCTCTCCACCCATCTTCGCTTCGAAACCAGTCTCAGAATAACGAGACATCAATGTCTGGTATTGATCTTCATTAAGAACATCATATTTCATAACAGGGATGCTTTGTTCACCGTCATAACATGCTTCACCCGCACTTTTAACGATATACGCTTCATAATAAAGCACACGTTCAAGGTCTTTCATCTTAACACCAAGCAGTGTCCCGATACGTGATGGTAATGAAGACACATACCAGATATGAGCGACAGGTGTTACCAGGTCAATATGACCCATACGTGTACGACGAACTTTTGTTGTCGTTACTTCAACACCACATTTCTCACAAACGACACCTTTGTAACGCATCTTTTTATATTTTCCACAAAGACATTCGTAGTCACGTACCGGACCAAAGATCTTCGCACAAAAAAGTCCGTCACGCTCAGGCTTAAGTGTACGGTAGTTAATCGTCTCAGGCTTCTTTACTTCACCATGGCTCCAAGAAAGTACTTTCTCAGGGCTTGCAAGGCGGAATTGAAGCTGTTTGATGTCTTTTGGACGGTTGTCCTCTTTTATCTCAATCGGCACTAATTTCATCAGTCTCTTCCTCGTCAAAAATTTCTACATCAAGTGCAAGAGCTTGAAGCTCTTTCGTTAATACAAATAGAGTTTCAGGAATACCAGAAGCTGGTACACTCTCACCTCTTGTTAATGCTTTATAAGCACGTACACGACCCTCAACATCATCCGACTTGATTGTCAACATCTCTTTTAGAACAGCGGAAGCACCATATGCTTCAAGCGCCCAAACTTCCATCTCACCAAATCTCTGACCACCGAATAGTGCTTTACCACCGACCGGTTGTTGTGTAACAAGAGAGTATGGTCCAGTTGAACGGGCGTGTACTTTCTCATCAACCAGGTGGTGAAGTTTCAAGATATACATGTAACCGACGTTTACACGCTCTTTCATCTTCTCACCTGTCTTACCGTCAAAGAGTTCTACCTTACCGTCCATATCCATTTTTGCCAGTTCAAACAGTTTAGTAAACTCTTCAGGGTTAACACCCTCGAACATTGGAGTTGCGAACTTGACACCGTTTGCCCAGTCACGAGCATATTTCAAGAACTCGTCATCATCTAGGCCTGCGATAACATTCTTCGCATCCATCAATGAAGCGACATCAGCGATCTCTGTCATCTTCGCACGCAGTTGTGCGATAAAGTCTTTCTGTTTTGAAGCAAAGATATCTTCAAGCTGGTAACCAAGTTCACGTCCAGCCATACCAAGGTGCATCTCAAGGATCTGACCGATATTCATACGTGAAGGAACCCCCAGTGGGTTAAGGATGACATCAACGGCACGTCCATTGGCACGGTAAGGCATATCAACTTCTGGAACGATGTTAGATACGATACCTTTATTACCGTGACGTCCCGCCATCTTATCACCGACTTTTAGCTTACGTTTTGTCGCGATATAGACTTTTACATACTTAACAACACCGTTCGGAAGGATGTCATCTTTTTCCAGGATGTCAAGTTTTTCTTCATGCTCATCACGAAACTTTTTCTTCTGCTTTTGGAAATGGTTCTTGATCACATCGTACTGTGTCTGGATCTCGTCATCAAAAGCTTTTACAATAGAGTTCATTGCAAAACGGTTAGCCGATGCAAGATCTTCAGCCGTGATGTTTGCACCTTTTTTATACTCGTTTCCGTTAACCGATACAGCAGAAGCCAGTTTTGCTGTCGTCAGAAGAGAAGAGATACGAAGCATCTCTTCCTTATCGATCATAAGAAGACGGTCATAGTGCTCACGCTCTAGTTCATCTCTTTCTAGTTTTTCAAACTCAAGTGTACGTGCATCTTTCTCATAGCCTTTTTTCGTGAAGACTTTGACATCGACGACAACACCTTCCATAGAAGGAGCACAGTAGAGTGATTTATTTACAACGTGACCCGCTTTTTCACCAAAGATTGCACGCAATAGACGCTCTTCAGGAGTCGGTTTAACCTCACCTTTTGGAGAGACCTTACCAACAAGGATCATACCGCCTTGTACATAGGTACCGATCTTGACGATACCAGAGTCATCAAGGTGTGCCAGCTCTTCGTCACGGACATTAGGGATATCACGAGTGACCTCTTCAACACCATGTTTAAGTTCACGCGCTTCACACTCTTTTTCATAGATATGTACTGATGTGAAGGCATCTTCACGGATCATACGCTCAGAGATGACAATCGCATCCTCATAGTTGTAACCGTTCCACGGCATAAATGCGACTTGTGCATTGACACCCAGTGCAAGTTCACCCTGATCCATGTTCGGACCATCTGCGATAACCTGACCAGCTTCAACCATCTGACCGACTTTGACAATCGGTTTCTGAGTAAAAGTCGTATTTTGATTCGTACGCATGTTTTTCTGAAGAGAGTAATAATCGATAAATGTTCCCTCTTCATCTTCGCCCATCACATAGATATGCTTAGCATCGATCTTCTCGATCTTACCAGGACGCTTGGCCTTGATACATTCCCACGCATCACGAGCAACGATTGCTTCGATACCTGTACCGACCATCGGTGCTTGAGATTTAAGCAGTGGCACGGCTTGACGTTGCATGTTTGATCCCATTAGTGCACGGTTGGCATCATCATGTTCAAGGAACGGAATAAGTGAAGCCGCAACACCGATAACCATATGCGCCGAAAGGTCACGAAGTTCACAATCACTTGCTTTACGCAACATGATCTCACCGTCTTGACGAGACTCAACAAGCTCCTCAGGGAAAGAACCATCCGGGTTTAGCGGTGATGTTGCTGATGCAATAACCTTACCCTCTTCCTGTGTTGCTGTAAGATAAACAACTTCCTCAGTCACTTTACCGTCAACTACAGTATTGTATGGTGCTTCGATAAACCCATGCTCATTAACCTTAGAATAAGAAGCAAGTGTATTGATCAGACCAATGTTTTGTCCCTCTGGTGTCTCAATCGGACAGATACGACCATAATGGGTTGGGTGAACGTCACGCACTTCAAATCCGGCACGTTCTTTAACAAGACCACCCTCACCCAGTGCAGATAGACGACGCTTATGCGTTACTTCTGACAGTGGATTCGTCTGATCCATAAATTGAGACAATTGACCACCAGAGAAGAACTCCATGATTGTCGACGTGATCATCTTAGAGTTGATCAGGTCATGAGGCATAATCTCTGTCAGTGGACCACTCATTGTTGAAAGCTTGTCACGGATTGCTTTTTGCATCTTGATAAGACCATTGTGTAGCTCATTACCAAGAAGTTCACCAATCGCACGAATACGACGATTCCCTAAGTGATCTCTATCATCGATATGTCCCTGACCGTTCTTGACTTTGATGACATATTTAACCGTATTGATGATATCTTCATGCGTAAGTACTGTCACATATTCAGGAACATCTACACCTAACTTATGGTTCATCTTCATACGACCTACTTGCGTCAGGTCATAACGCTCTGGATCAAAGAAAAGTTGGTTGACAAATGCTTTTGCCGCATCTTTAGTTACCGGTTCACCTGGGCGCATTACCTTATAGATACGGATTGCAGCCAAGTCGTTCTCGTCTTCGATGTCTTCCGTCTGCTTAAGTAATTTAAGAGAATCAGCATCAGCATTGAACGCATTGATAACAGAACTGTCCACACCCTCAGCAAGGTCATTTGCGATAACAAACTCTGTAATACCCGCTTCAGCCATTTTCTTTAGTTTAGTCTCATCAAGCAGTGTCATCGTATCAAAAAGGACTTCACCTGTCTCAGGATCAATGATAGGCTCAGCCAGGTGGCGTTCCATCAATGTCTCAAGTGGGTACTGGACATGTGTAAGACCCTCTTCAACAAGCTTTTGACCTTTCTTCGCAGAAAGACGCTTTCCTGCGGCAACGATGACTTTATCGTTAACATCGACAAGATCATGCTCTAAACGGCCAGAAAAGTCGCTTGGGTTAAATGGAAGTACATACTTGTTGTCTTTTGCCTCGATCTTTTGAAGCGGATAGAAAAGCTTCAAGATGTCCGGCTTAGAATAACCCAATGCACGGAACATAATCGTTACAGGAACCTTACGACGCTTATTGATTCTCATATAAAGGATATCTTTTGGATCATACTCGAAATATAACCATGAACCGCGATCCGGGATGATCTGCGCTGTATAGATCAGCTTTTGAGCCGCCGTGTTAGACTCTTCTTCTTTGAAGATAACACCTGGTGAGCGATGAAGCTGATTAACGACAACACGCTCAACACCGTTAATGATAAATGACGTTCTGTCTGTCATCAATGGAATATCGCGGATAAAGATCATCTGCTCTTTGATATCCTGAACACCTGTTTTCTCACGTGTGTTTTCATCACGATTCCACAGAACAAGACGTGTCTTCATACGAAGAGAAACAGAATATGTCAGACCACGCTCCATACATTCACGAACTGTATATTTAGGATGTCCGACTTCAGCACCAAGGTACTCTAGAGTCACACGATTTTGAACATCATGAACTGGAAATACCGATTGGAAAACCTGTTCAATACCACTAGTAGAGCGGTCTTTGGCATCAATCATCAAAAAGTTGTCATAAGAGCTTTGTTGAAGTTGAAGCAAGTTAGGTATGTGAATTTGCTGAGGGGTCTTAGCAAAGTCAACACGTAAACGATTACCAGAATGTAAGCTGTTTAGCATATATAACCTCATTAATTTAGTTTTAGTAAATGTCAGTAACGGT
>JBFFSC010000066.1:0-9139 GCA_041572615.1 Sulfurimonadaceae bacterium | reverse complement strand
TCATGGTTCTTGATGCACTTGATATGCTCTAGACCAAACTTTTGTGCAATACTCTTGGCAAAGACATCAAAATCCTCATCTAGATCGATATAGGCGACAAAGCCCTCCTTCTCATTAATCTCATACCCCAAGATCTGTGTAGCAACGTAAGCATTGAGGTGGGTCTGGTCAAAATTGGTATGCATCGCAATATTTGAGATGTTCTTTTTCAACATCGTCTGTAAAAGTTTTGCCGGATACTGGTTGAATTGAAGCTGTTTCAAGCCACCGAATATAATAGGATGATGCGTGATGACAAGCGTATTCTCATTTAGGTTTTCAAGCAGCTCTTCATCAAGATCGATACTCAAAACGACCTGTTCGACATCCTGTTTCCAATCACCGACAAGAAGACCTGAATTATCCCAGGACTCTTGCAGCTCAAAGGGTGATATCTCGTCCAAAATCCTATATATATCTTCTACACTCATCATTTTTCCTAATATTTATATTAGATATTCTATAATAGATCAAATTAAACTTTACAAGAAATCCAAATTGAGACCCATATTTTTATTATTAGTCGCCACACTATTGAATGCAGCCACCATCACACTTGTCGCCGAAAAAAACTGCCCCTATGCCTGTGCAGCCGATGAGAAAGACAAAGGTTTTGTCATTGACATCGCCTCTTATGTCTTCTCACAGATGGGTTATAAGGTAGAATACAAGAACATTGAGTCCAAAGAAAAAGCCCTTGAAAAACTGCGCTCAAAAGAGTATGATGCTCTTATCGGCATCTCACCCAAAGAGGCACCTGATTTAATATTTTCCAGATACCCCCTCGCCTATTCCTATGATGTCATCGTCGTTCCAAAATATTCCAAATGGAAATACACATCCCCTGCCTCATTAGATATGCTCACCCTTGGTGTCATCGATGGACACACCTACGACAGTGTCATCAACAATCACGTTCTTCAACACAAAGGTGACAACAGCAAGGTTCAGATAATTGGAGGAAAATATGCTAGTAAGGACAACCTTAAAAAGTTGCGTTACGATAAGATAACAGCCCTTGTTGACAATCAGCATGCATTGCAATATTACTATGCCAAACGAAAGAAGCTTTTTCCATTCAAGGTCGCTAAAAAGTTTGGCTATTCTGCAATTAAGATCGCGTTTTCTCCCAAAGACTACAAGGCAAAACGAAGAGCAAGAGGCTTCAGTTATGAACTGAACAAGTTAAGAGGCTCCCAAGAAATGCAATCAATCCTAAAAAAATATGGACTGATTGAAAGAAACATCCTTCCTCCTCAAAAAAAGCGCTGATTCCAGTTTTAAAAAGCTAGTAGCTTCGTTTCTCACGCTTGCATCGTATGAAGACCGCTTTATCGTGGGAGAAGGGGTCATTCTTTTTAATCTCAAACATATCCAGCGAGTTGATCAGATCAATCATTCGTGAGAAACCGTAGTTGCGAGGGTCAAAGTCAGGATGCCTGTTAGCAAGGGTTTGACGAATATGCGTCAGATATGACCAGCCTGAGTCATCTGCCGTGTCTTCGACAACATTCTTCAACATTTTTCGCAGGCTCTCATCATCATTTGCATCTTTTTTGCTTGTACGTCTTTTTGATGTCGAGCTCTTTTTGTCTTTACGCAGGTTCTCCGTGTAGATAAACTTGTCACACGCGGCTAAAAATGCCTTGGGAGTCTTCTTCTCTCCAAAGCCGTAAACACTCAGGCCCGATTCACGTATTCTCAAGGCCAGACGGGTGAAGTCACTGTCTGAGGAGACGATACAAAAACCATCAAGTTTATCTGTATAAAGCAGGTCCATCGCGTCTATGATCATCGCCGAATCGGTAGCATTCTTGCCTACCGTATATCCGAACTGCTGCATAGGCTGTATCCCATGACCGAGCAAGTGGGCTTTCCACCCTTTCAGACGCGGATCTGTCCAGTCCCCATATATCCTTTTGACCGAAGCGACACCATATTTCGCGATCTCTTCCATCAGACCTTCGATGATCGAAGGCTGTGAGTTATCCGCATCGATGATGACGGCTAATGTCTTTTGATCATTCGTCATTCTAGACTCTCTAGGGCTTCTTTAGCCTCTTCAAAATCCGGAGCGATCTCAAGTGCCTTTTGATACATCTGCCTCGCTTCGTCTCTCCTGTCCAATTTAAGCATTAGGTTGGCATAATTGAACCATGTCACCTCATAATTATCATCAATTTCTATTGCTTTTTTATAATGCTCCTGTGCTCTCTCATTCTCTTCCATGGAAGCCAACAGTGTTGCCAGTGCATTATGCGTCATATCGTCATTAGGTTCAATCTCCAAAGAGGCTTCATATTGCCTTACAGCCTCTTGCATATTCCCCTGCTTTGAAAGGACAAAGGCCAATTTGTTCCTGGCTTCTGCAAGATCCGGATAATCCCGTACAACATTTCCCAATATCGAGCCGGCTCTGTCTATATCATCATCCATATAGGCCTGATCGGCTTCTTCTATCATTTCATCCGCACTGGGTGCAGTGACGGCAGGTGCTTCTGATTCTCTCATAGACTCAGGTTCGGCATCTTCATCAATGCCCTGGATATAGATATAGACCTGATACGCAAAAAAACCGGCTGCAAGCATCAAAATAATCTGAAAGAGTGTCATTTTCATCCTATAAAATATAATTGCTTTATTATACTGAAATCAAATTGTGTGTAAACTTGTGAAAAACATTTTAGGACCACAATGGAAGATATCTTAACAAATTTGGAAACCTATGGGTATATCGTACTTTTTTTATACTCCTTTGGCGGTGGTTTTATCGCCCTCATGGGAGCCGGTGTGCTCTCTTATACCGGTCATATGAATCTCGAAGTAGCCATCTTGGTCGCCTTCATCGCCAACTTTCTTGGTGATACCATGCTCTTTTACATGGGGCGCTATAACAAGAAGGATGTGATGGGCTATCTGCATAAACACAAACGTAAACTTGCCCTTTCACATATTTTGATGAAGCGGCATGGTTCTTGGGTCATCTTCCTGCAAAAGTATGTCTATGGGATCAAAACACTTATCCCATTGGCCATCGGTTTGACGAAGTATGACTTTAAGAAATTCACATTGCTCAACCTTTTTGCCTCTGCCATCTGGGCTGTGCTAATCGGTGTCGCCAGTTATATGGCAGGCGAAGCTATAAAATCAACATATGAGATCATCGCACAAAGGCCTTATATCGCGCCTGTTGCACTGGTGAGTATTATTGCCCTGATCTGGTGGTATCTCAGTGCCCACACTAAAAAGTAATTAAGGAGAGACCAGGCTTCGTGTGTGGTATGGACATTCAGAAGTATATTTCAACAGAGGGAAGACCTCTTGTGACTCGTCATCATAACGGTTATAGGAAGCCGTACCATCTTCTTCAACGGTAATACTTACAACACGACCGACGGTTGATGCTATCCATGAAATCTCGTCTCCAATATTGACTTTCTTCTTACTGTTAGGGTCACGTACCAGATAGTTTTTCCCATCTCTGTTGTTTTTCACGACATAGGCAAAAATGTTACTCCCGCGCTTACCGACAAAATAGAGGACCTTTCCTTCAACATGCACCTTTTCACCTGTTGATGGATGTGAAGCGACAATATCGCCACATTCGGAAGCAATCATCTTATTGTATGCCAGAGCTTTCATGCGATAGGCTTCAGCTTTCAGCCGTGCTTCTTTAGCCTCTTTCAGTGCCTGTTGCTGTCTGATTGCTCTGATACGGGCCTCTTTCTCCTGCTTCTCTTTGTTTAACCAGAATGAATAATATTCATTTGATTTGAAACGCTTTGAATCTTTGACATCAAGTTTGTGTTTCGTAACAAAGAACATCTCTTCTTTTGTCGGTGATCTCTCAACCATAGGGAAAAGCAATTGAAACTGGAAACGTTTCTCATAGACCATAGAGTCAAAGCTCTGTTTGTCTAAAAGCTTGGCAATATGTATTTTTTCATTATCCATCTGTCTAAGTTTGGAGATATATTCCAAAGAGAGATCCGTGTCTTCATATTCATCTGCAATATGCCCAGAGACAATATTAACATCAGCACGTTGTACATACTCTTTACAGCGTTTGTTGATAATCGCAAAGTCATCATAGTTTGCTTTTAAGATCTTTCGACAGTTATCAGCAAAATCATACAATGGCTCTGCAAAGGAACCAAAAGCTTTGGGCCTCTTATCGAATGTCTGGTTCATGAATGCCACCGCTTCTGCCGGTGTGACATCTTTTTTAAGCATGACACTGATCGTCGTATAACTCAGGTCCGTTTTTTTCCAACGGGCAGCATTTTTAGGAGAGAGGTTCAATGCTTTCCAGTCTTCTGCCTCATCTTCATCTATCCCTACAGCCAGCCAGCGTTTGCGTTCCTTTTCTTTTCGTATCTTCTCTTCTATTTCCGGATCGATAATACTTGGCTGTTTACGTTGCTGATAGGCTGCCAACCTTTTCTCTTCCATCTCATCGGCACTTGTCGCAAACATACGCTCTCGATGTTTCTCCATATCCATACGCAGTTGAGTAAACTCGTTGACCTCCGGTTCCACGCAGGCGGAAAACAACATCATGATAAAAGAAAACGCGAGCATACGAAAAAACATTTTTGTCCTTAGTTGTGTTGGTATGAGGCCACAGTATATCAAGCCTAGGTAAAAAAATTGTGTAAAATAACATAAACTGTTTTATTATAATATAGAATTAATATTTAAAAAAGTATAAGAAGGTGTCAGTCGCAATGGACTGACAGGTCAAATTATCGTTAGAAGTTTAAAAAAGAGCAATATTCCAGTTTGAGAAACTGTACTTTATTTTTCGATCTTTGGGCCTGCTGCCGAATAGTCAAACTCACTGCTTTCATCATTATAGCGTTTAAAGTTCTCAATAAACATCTCAGCAAGTCTGTCACGTGTTTTTTCATATTCCTGACTGTCCGCCCAGGCCGTACGCGGGTTAAGTACAGCTGTATCGACACCCTTTAATGTCTTAGGAATCTTAAGTCCAAAGGTAAATGTCTTATCGAACTCACATTCATTGATAGAACCATCCAGGATCGCATTGATACAAGCACGTGTATTTTTAATACTCATACGTGTACCGACCCCATAAGCACCGCCTGTCCAGCCAGTATTGACCAGATAGACATTTACACCATGTTGATCGATTTTCTCACCAAGAAGTTTCGCGTAAACCGTCGGATGAAGCGGTAGGAAAGCCTCACCAAAACATGCCGAGAAAGTTGCTACAGGCTCTGTGATCCCTCGTTCAGTTCCAGCGACTTTCGCTGTATATCCTGATAAGAAGTAGTACATTGCCTGTTCTTTAGAGAGTTTAGATACCGGAGGAAGGACACCGAATGCGTCCGCTGTTAAGAAGATAATATTCTTTGGATGGCCTGCTTGGAGTGCTGGAACGTGATTTTCAATATGTTCGATCGGATAAGAGACACGTGTGTTCTCTGTTTTTGAGCTATCTTCATACTTGACATGACCGTCGTTTGTAACAACGTTCTCAAGAAGTGCGTTTCTACGGATAGCCCCAAAGATCTCCGGTTCTGACTTCTCATCAAGATCGATGACTTTGGCATAACATCCACCTTCGAAGTTGAAGACACCTTCATCATCCCATCCATGTTCATCATCACCGATCAGCGCGCGGTTCGGATCCGTCGACAGCGTTGTCTTACCGGTCCCGGAAAGACCGAAGAAGAGACAGGTATCACCATCTTTACCGACATTGGCAGAACAGTGCATCGCCATCTTGTTCTCTAGAGGCAGCCAGTAGTTCATCATGGAGAAGATACCCTTCTTCATCTCTCCGCCATACCATGTCCCACCGATAATCGCGAGGTTCTCTTCAACATTGAACAGGACAAAGACTTCGGAGTTCATCCCCATCTCTTGCCACTTGTCATTGACTGCTTTACAGGCATTTAGTACAGTGAATTCCGGTTTGAAACCTGGAAGGTCCTTCTCATCAGGACGAATAAACATGTTCTTGACAAAGTGTGACTGCCAAGCGATCTCAGAGACGAAACGTACCGAGCGTTTTGAGGCAGCTGAGGCACCACAATAAACATCCGTTACATAGATGTCTTTGCCTGAAAGCTGTTTTCTAGCAACTTGAAGAAGCTCTTGAAAGATTTCAGCACTGATTGGCTGATTCACGTCTCCCCAGGCAATATATTTATTTGATTCAGGCTGATCTACAAAGTATTTGTCTTTCGGACTACGTCCCGTAAAAATACCAGTATCAACTGTCGTCGCACCATTTGAAGTCATTTCACACTCGCCATTTTTCAGCTCATGTTCAATCAATTCATCAAAACTCAGGTTATAAAATACCTGTCCTATATTGTCTAATTTTAAATTTTCAAGACCTGCTGGCTTCATGGTGTGTGATACCTTATATATACATTTCAAATATAATAATACTTGAAATGTTTGCTTTTGCTTAAAATTTCTATGTATATATCTCAAGCTTTTTAATAGGCGAAATTATAGCGACTCATCTCAAAAATCCAAAGAAAATTAAACTTAAATTTTAAAAATAATGCATTTATCATGCTAAATTAAAATCGCCTAAAATAAATCATTTAGTTATCCATGATTGATTCTATCGCGGCCTATTTCAAAAAGAGCGTGACACTATATGCTTTGAAAACTGCCATGAGTTCATCACCCTTTTTTATCTTCAAATCACTGTAACTCCTGTGCGTAATTCGCGCTGTCAAATATTGGCTTTCGCATAAATGCAGTGTCAACAGGACATCATCCCCATCGATTCTTATCTCATCTACCTTCACATTCAATTTATTACGACTGCTTATCTCTTTTTCAAACGACTTGGTTACCGAGATCGTATCTGCTTCAATCAGTGCATTGACCTTCGTACCAACATCCAACTTGTTAACCTGTGCAAATGAGGCAGGTGTTTGTGCACTGATCTCACTGCCGCATGGAAGCGACAGTAAAAACACTGCCTTGTCTTTCGTAAGTACGATCTCTTTTACCTCAGCCTCCAAACGGCTAAAGGCAAAATGCCTGTCTTGATCATTCTCTTGCAGATGAGAGAAAGAGCTCTCAAGGGTATGCAGATGTTTGTGCTGCAATGCTTCAACCTCTTCATACATAGAGATAAGCTCCTTGGCATAAGAGGTCACCACTGTTCCGCCGCCGTCTTTTCCCCCACTTATCTTTTGTACCAGAGGTCGGGGAGAAAGCGAGTTCATCTTATCGATCCAGCCCCAGGCCGTCTTATAAGTGACACCCAGAGCCTTTGCTGCTTTTGAAATAGAGCCGTATACAATGATGTTCTCAAGCAGTTTCACCTTTTTATGCGTAAGAAGCTCTTCATTGTTGTTATATAGTCTCAAGTCAGACAGCAAGGAAAAAGTAGATGTTTTCATAAGCGTAGTGTACTTAAGTACATAAGGGCTGTCAAGTTTTATTTATTGAGAACTTTCTTTATTCATCTTCATCATAAATTTAAGTATTTTTTTTGATTGTGGTACATATAATTGTATCTACAATTAAATTTCAGAAGTAAAGAACATGCATAAACTAGAAGACTCTCTCGGCTTTCAAGTCAATATGACTGCCAATGCCATGAAAAACCGTTTTAACACTTTCCTCAAACCCTATGGATTGACCTCTGAACAATATGTCATTATGAAGTCCATCCAAGAAAACCCTGATATCACACCCACTCAGCTCGCAGGTATCACCTTTAAAGACAAGACAACCATTACACGTATGATAGATACTCTCGTAAAAAATGAGATGTTGATACGCGTTCCGAAAAAAAGCGACAGACGTGCCTATAAGATCCAATGGAGTGAAAAAGGAAAAGAGATTATGCAAGGTATTCTACCGCTTAGCGAAATGGTGCTCAAAAAAATACGCTCCCAGTTCTCGACTGATGAGCTTGAAACATTCCTGAGTGTCCTGGAAAAACTGAAACAGACACCATCTTTGGAGACACTATAATGCGATACTTATTACTACTTTTTTTAACCCTGCCCCTTTTCGCCTTGGTTGTCACTGAGAAGATAGAGAGAGGTAACCTCACCCAAGAACAGAGTTTTAACGCTACAGTAAGCTTTAATGAAACGTCACGGCTTGCTTCAGAAAGTGAAGGACTCATCACCAAGATCTATTTCGACGAAGGGGATTATGTCAAACGAGGGACCTTGCTTTTGCAGATCGATTCACAAATCCTCAATGCAAACATAGAAGCGACCAAAGCTTCCATTAAAGAGGTAAGGTTTTCTCTTGAACGTGCAAAACTTGACTTCAAACGATATGAGACCCTCCTGGAAAAACAGAGTGTATCAAAACAGAAGTATGATGAGTTCTATTTCCAGAAGATGCAGTTGGAACAAAAACTTGCCTCCTTGGAGTCGAGCCTCAAAGCACAAGTGATCGAAAAAAATAAAAAAGGTCTGCGTGCACCTTTTAACGGTTATATCGCTCAGCGCAATGTTCAAATAGGAGAGTGGCTGAAAGAGGGGAGTGAAGTAGCTCTTCTTGTTAATCCCGACAAGATCGACATCATCGTCCATCTTCCTTCAAGTTACCTGCAAACTATCTCCAAAAATAAAAGTCCCTCAGTGACGATCAATGGCAAAGAATATCCCTCAAAGATCATCGGTATACTGCTAAGCGGAGATGAAAAAACACGTACTTTCCCACTGAAACTTCGTCTGTTACCGACGCAGGACAGATTTTTTGACGGCATGCAGGCACGTATCTCATTGGCAAAGTCTACAAAAGAAGATGTCCTGTTGGTCTCCAGGGATGCCATCATTAAACGTTTTGGCAAAGATGTTGTTTTTATTGTCAAAGAGGACAAAGCTGTCATGATTCCTGTACAGATCATTGGTTACGAAGGAGAAAAGGTCGCTCTCTCTTCATCTGATCTCAAGGTCGGTGATGATGTGATCATCAAAGGCAATGAACGTATACGTACCGGCGAAAAGATTCAAAAATGATAAGATTTTCACTTCTACGACCTGTCGTCATCACTGTTGGCGTCCTCCTTATTTTGATCTTTGGTCTCATTTCACAGGAGCGATTGCCAAGACAACTCACTCCTAATGTCGTCGAACCG
>JBFFSC010000065.1:0-9222 GCA_041572615.1 Sulfurimonadaceae bacterium | reverse complement strand
TGAATTTTATAACTATGATTGGTGCAATCGGATTTATTGCAACAAGTGCAACAGTTCGATTCTATTCTAAATGCTGTAGGCTTAAAGATTAATATTTATACCTAGTCGGCCATATTTATATCAACTTTGCTCAATTTTTCTTGCAATAAAGTCTGCCGTGGGTGCATCAACCGAGTTGACATGCATGACGATCCATTCAGGCGTTTTACGTACGAAGTTTATGACCTTGTTGATATCACCAAACTCTTTCCATTGCTTTGTCGCATAGCGAAGGTCTGCCAAGAACATATCATGCGCCATCTTATGCATCTCGTAGGAGGGGAAGTCATACTCTTGCATCAGCTTCTCTTCGTTGGCAAAGTGCATCTTGACATGTTCGATATATTCATTTAGTCTCTCTTCGAGTTCAGCGTGTTTGTCTTCACCTCTTTCACACTCATAGGCAAGTTTGTCGATTACATTGATGATCTTTATCTCATCCTCATGTGTCTGCTGCATTTGATCGACACTCATATACTCCACCTGCTCGGCATAGATTATTCCCATAGTAGATCCTTTTTTGATAATTATAAGACAAAAGCAGAATTATCTGCTTGACGGATATCAAGAAATTGATATTGATTCAAATCCTTTATCTTGCAATAAAGTGATCAAGAGTATAGAATGCTGTAATTAGAAACAGGAAATAAGTATGTGTAATGAAAATGACAGGGAGTTGATACGCATTGACTTTCAACTCATGGATCTGAGAAAAGAGCAGGAACAATATGACGTAAACTCAGAAGTATATCAGAGTATTCAGGTGAAAATTGATGAACTGCAAACCCGTAAAGAGCTTCTAAAAGCGCAACAGACAAAATCTGGGAAGTGAGCAGAAGATGAAAAAGATTATGGTGTTAAGCGGAGCAGGGCTCTCTGCGGAGAGTGGTATCTCTACCTTTCGGGACCACGACGGTCTCTGGGAGAAACATGATGTGATGAAAGTCTGTTCCACGCAGGGCTGGATCGAAGACCGTGAATTTGTGACACAGTTTTACAATGAACGCAGACACGACCTTGAATCAAAAGAGCCAAACCCTGCACACAGGATGCTCTCACAACTGGAAAGTGATTACCGTGGAAGGTTTATTCACCTCACTCAGAACATTGATGATCTTTTGGAAAGAGCCGGTGCCAAAGATGTCATCCATCTTCACGGTACCTTGACTGATCTACGTTGTGAGGCCTGTCATAAGGTGTTTAATATAGGGTATGCTCCTCAACAAGGTGATGAACAGTGTCCGCATTGCGGTAACAAAAGGGTTCGTCATAATGTCGTCATGTTCGGTGAAGCAGCACCGCAGTACCGTCATATTCAAGAAGCTGTCCGTCAATGTTCGCTTTTCATTGCCATAGGGACCAGCGGTGCCGTGATCGACATGATTCCTATCGTCAAAGCATTTAAACACTCCATTCTCATCGATCCTGCGCGTCAGAAGACAGCTAGCCGGTTTGACCCCCATGAGTATATCGATGAGTATTTTGAACATTTCATCCAGAAGAAAGCGGGTGAAGCGATGGATGAGATGAGCGAAATTATCAAAGAACATATGGAAAAAGGAAGATAAGATCAAGACTTACCAGAAAGAGATCACCTTCAAGCCCAGGAGAAGAGGCTTTCATCTTGTTACGGATGAGGTCCTGCGTCAAATTGACATAGCTGCGTTCAGTGTAGGTATAGCGACACTCTTTATCAAACACACCAGTGCATCACTTTCAATCAACGAAAATGCAGATAGCAGTGTACGAGATGATTTGGAGTCTTTTTTCAGTGACATCTGTGATGATAAGGATTACTACACACATACCTATGAAGGCAGCGATGATATGCCTTCTCATATCAAGAGTACCATGATTGGCTCGAGCATAACTTTGCCTGTTACCAACGGAAGGTTCAACTTAGGGACATGGCAGGGAATATATCTTAATGAACACAGGGATTATGGGAGTGAAAGAAAGGTCGTGATTACTGTTATAGGAGAATGAATGAAAAAACTATTTTGCTATCGGTGTACAAAGTAAGCTCATGACAAAATATTGTAAAAACTTTCACTAAAAATTGGTATATAATAAATTATGTTTGATTTGCATGATACACCACTTTATATGCTGACTTCTATTTTCTTGCTTGCTGCGGCAGTAATTGGAGTGTTTGGTGTCAAAATGACACATGTCGCACGTAAACTTGCTGCAGATACCGGGATGGGGGAAGCCTTGATGGGTGCAGTTTTTATCGGTGCATCAACTTCATTGTCCGGGATTATCGCTTCGGTTACGGCAGCAAGTAGCGGTCATGCAGAGTTCGCCGTAAGCAATGCCCTGGGCGGCATCGCAGCTCAGACCTTTTTTCTCTCTGTTGCAGATATGTTTTACAGAAAAGCGAATCTCGAACATGCGGCAGCATCAGCGGAAAACTTGATGATGAGTGCATTTTTAATCACATTACTCTCAATACATCTTATCGCATTTGCTGTACCTACTATAGGTCTGTTTTCGGTTCATCCCGCTTCCTATCTCTTACTTGTCAGTTACCTTTTCGGTGTCCGTTTGCTTGCAAAGACACATAAGGTGCCCATGTGGCTGCCTCGACGAACCCGTGAAACACGTACAGAAAAAGAGAAGGTCCATCATTATCAGCGCTCCACGATTAAAAAGCTTTGGTTGGAGTTTGGGATATATTCGGTTGTCGTGGGGTCTGCAGGCTTCATACTCTCATTGGTCGGGATAGAGATAGTCTCTATCACCCATATGTCAGAAGGCTTGGTAGGCGGGGTGTTTACAGCAGTCTCGACATCGCTTCCTGAGTTGGTCATCGCTATTACTGCTGTTCGGTTAAAATCATTGACATTGGCAGTGGGAGATATTATAGGTGGAAATGCTTTTGACACACTGTTTATTGCTGTATCCGACTTTGCATTTCGTGAAGGTCCTATCTACGCTAGTATCTCAGTTGTCGAACAGTTTTGGCTGGCAGTGACCATTTTGATGACGGGAATCATATTAATGGGATTGCTCTACAGACAACGCCACGGTATTGCAAATATTGGTTGGGAAAGTTTTTTAGTCTTTTTAGTCTATGTAAGCAGCTTGGGTTATGTTGCTATGTGAGCTGCTATTTTGACGTTCTGTCTTTTAATGTGAGTCATAAATGCAGAGGTAGTTCTATTATTTCTTAAAACCTTCGCGCATACCTTTTGACATCTTTTGGAACTCTGTTTGAGGAGCTTCTTCACTCTCAGCATACTTTGTAGTGTTTGTCGGTAGGACAAGTGCAAGGATGACGAATATCAAAGAAAACAGTACGGCAGAGAGCAGGGTCAACAGCAGTTTCAGTTTAAAATCGCTCATACTATTTCCTTTGTTGAAATAAAATATTGTACCTTATTTTTCTCGTACGAGCCTAAAGCCGGTCGTGTTGTTGGCAAAGTTGATGTTTTTCACCGTGCGCTGAGAAATTGTGATCTCTTCTGGGCTTGAAGACCATGAACCTCCACGTAATGCTTTAAGATTTTTATCATTAAGGTTGTCAGAACACCATTCTGAGACATTGCCTAAAATATCATAAAGACCCCATGCATTTGGTTCTTTTGAGCCGACAGTGTGGGTTATTTCTTGAGAATTGGTCTTTATCCATGCAAAGTTATGGGCATTGTCGGGATAGTCTTTACGCCAGGCATCTTTACGGTGGCTTGTGTCTCTGTCTCCCCAGAAATACTTTGTCGTTGCTCCTGCTCTTGCAGCATATTCCCACTCATTTTCTGTCGGCAGGCGGTACTTTTCACCGGTGAGGCGACTGAGCCATTTTGCATATGCATTGGCATCTTGCCAGCTCACATTGACAGCCGGCTGAAACCCTTTTGTCCATTTGTCATCATAAAAATCAAGTGTATTTATCGCTTTTAGGTATTCGTTATATTCGACATTGGAGACTTCGTAGTGGCCGATATAGAAATCCTTGTCGATAGTGATCATGCCTTTAGGCACTTTGCCATCTTCATCGGCAAAACTAGTGACAACACTTCCCGCTTTGATAAGGACCATCATCGGATCGACGTAGGGAGTCTCATCGGCATCGGTTCGCTGTTGGTCGGCATGTGCAGCAGCGGCTACAAGGGCTGCTTCCTCTTCGGCTTTTTGTTGTGCTTTTAACTTGGCATTTTCTTCAGCTTTCTCTTGAGCGGCTGACTGGTTGTTTTTTTTTTGGCTGCGAAGTTGTTCTTCGACCTCTTTTGCTTGTTGTTCTTTCTCTTTAGTTTTGAGTTCGGAGAGGTTCGATTTGGCCAAAGTAGTATATTTTGAATCCGGGTATTTACTGATGTAAGCAGTATAGGCTGACATCGATCCAAGGGCTAATGTCTTTTCCCATATCTTATCTTCCTTGCTTACCAGTTTATTAGGCAGGTTGAAATAAAAACTCTCTTTGGATTGCTGGATATAAGATTGAGGATAACGTTTTTTGAACTCTTTGAACCCTTCTGCATTGGAGATACCTTTGACAGAAAGAATAGAGAGTAGTTTTGATGTAAAGTCATAAGAGGCGACAGTGCGGTTCGGTCGTGATGAAGTAATAAGGTCCATGTTGGCTTCAGCGGCAATCTTTGCCAGACCTTTTGTCTTGGCACGGTATCTATTTCCAAACGGACTCTCGTGAGAAGCATTTAGGATAACAATATTCAGACGGTTGTCTGTTAGTCTCATCTTTGCAAGGATAGCATCAAGCTCAATAGCCTCATAAAGTACATGATGATCACTGTCTATAGCAGCCTCAACAGGAATAAGGTAGTTTTTGTCCCGTACCTGGATGGCATGTCCTGCAAAATAGAAGAGTGCGATACTGTTCTTTTTCATGTTGGCATTGAAGGCACGCAAGCCTTTGATGATATCGCGTTTACTTGCATCCTCTTTATAGATGACTTGAAAGTTGTTCTTTTCAAGGAAGGTTTTAATCTTCATCGCTTCATCTGCAGCTGAATCAATCGGGGCTTCTTCATAATCTCCATTACCGATAATAAAAGCAACTCGTTTTTCATTTTTCATCGTCTTTAAAGAGATGTCAGCAGCTTGAATAAATGAAAAAAACAGTAACAGGGAAAGAAGATAACGCACAATGAACCTCGCTTGAAATTGATTTGGGTTACATTATACACAAAGGGGAAAAGAAAACAAGTGATATTACATGAAATTATACACTTGCTTTAGAAGGTGTGGAGATTTGAATTATATTAGTCTGCCATCTTTAATATATTTTTTCAGAAGCGTCATGTTCTTCATTACACGCTTGTAGTAGGGGTTGTTTACCATTCCCCCGTTATATCCGCTGATGACGTTAAAATAGTGTTTACGGCTTTTCTTTAAAATTGTCAGGTAATAAGCAGATATCTGCGCGGATGTCTTGATGTCGGTCAAGAGTTTATTGGCGATCTGAGCGTCACTCAACTTGTTCAGCCAGGCCAGCTCTTTAATGCGTTTAGCGACATATCTGGCAGTGGCGACTTGTATCTGCATTGAGCCAAGGGAAGCCTTTGTGATGACGATACCTTTTTTAAAATCACCGATGATGTTTTTTCCGGCACTGCTTTCAGTCAAACAGATAGCGGCTAAAGTGTTTTCATAGGTTTCTCCAGTATAATCTGGGATAGTACGAGCTACATCTCTGATTGTTTGCAAGACTTTTAACTGTTCAGGTGAAAGTGCAAACAGTTGTAATGAGAATAAGGAAACTAAGAAGAAAGTTCGAATCAAATGTACTCCTTGAAAAATAAACGTGGAATTATAGTAAAAAAAGAAGAACTTATTCATTTTATAATTTCATTAAATGATTTGGTTAAGTAAACAGACGGTAAACAGCTCAGACACCCCTTGCTTTAGGAGTATTAAGCTTAAGCTCTGGAAAAAATATTAATATAAAAAATTAAATTTATTTTTATATTGTTGATTCTCTTAAGTTTCATGAGTTGAAAAGTAGCAAAACATTTGGCTAAAACCTGATGGTATTTACAAATCGTTACATTTTATGCAAAGGTCGGAATAAGAGATGGGCAAAAGATTTAGTCTGCTTTTTTTAATGATTGTTACTTTTGCAGACGCAAATACTCTCTTGGCTCTGTTGAAAAAGATAGAGAACAATCATACGCTTCATATGGTGTACAAACAAAAACCTTTTGTCTGTACACCCTACGGTGTCGAGACGATCAGTCAGTTGGTATTGCGTACAGATGTCAACACTACCTGTATGCAATACCTTGGTGATTTCAGGCGGGCTTACCCTGATGAGAGCTCCTTTGCCCAAATCATATTGCATGTCCAGCAGCTTTACAGTGTGGAGGGGAAGAAGGATAGATGCCTGCTGAAGCTTCGAAGTGATCATAGTTACAGTGAAAGTCTCATCGAGAATGGATATGGCCGTATTCCATTGGCTTTTGATTTTGAAGACTCAACATTGGAATATCGTTTTAAACGTGCGCAGGAAAGAGCGAAAAAGACTGAATCAGGCATTTGGGCTGATATGAACATACGAAACTGTTTTCTGAGTGAAGATAAGAAGTAAATGAAAAATAAAAAGGGAGAAGGAAGAGCAAACGATAGATGACTCAGGGTCTATTCGTTTGTCAAATAGACCCAGAACTCTTTATGGCTCTTACCCCGGTTAAGAAAGTAGAACTGCAAGATCGCGACACGGTAGAGTGTAACAATCATCTTGGCATAAGGGATGAGAATTGCAAGACGGAGAAAAACCGATTGCTCTTTCTCTCCCTTACTCTCCATCATCTCCTGGATACCGATGTTTTTACTTAGATAGATACCAAAGAGTAAAGAGAAAACAAAGTTTAAAATAATGCCGAAAAGAATGTAAGCCATGAGCTCTTGCTCAAACATACCTGCTACCATAGTTAACCTTGAATAGTTTTATAAAGACTAAAATTGTAACTCAGTAAAAAGAAGAGTTGAGTAAAACTCTTCTTTTAGTTGTAATTTTTTATTTGTAATTTGCGATAGCGTCTTCAAGAATCTTAGTAGCAGATGCTTTGTCTTCAAAACCTTGGACTTTAACCCATTTGTTAGGCTCAAGCATCTTATATGTCTCAAAGAAGTTCTTGATCTTTGCCAAAGTGTGTTTAGGAATATCGTCCAGGTCCTGGATCTCTTCAAATGTCGGATCGATTTTAGACGTAGGTACTGCCAGAAGTTTTTCATCGATTCCGCTCTCATCTTCCATGATCAGAACACCGACAAGGCGACAGTTTGTCACACAACCAGGTTGCATCGGGTATTCTGTAAGGATAAGGATGTCCGCAGGGTCACCGTCTTGTGAAAGTGTCTGGTTTACGAAACCGTAGTTTGCCGGATAATACATTGCTGAGTGCATAACACGGTCAAGTACAAGGGCACCGCTCTCTTTTTCTACTTCATATTTAATATTTGAACCACAGGCGATTTCTATAATCGCCTGTACTTTATCTGGGTTTTCGCCGTAACCGATCTTGTCTAAGTTCATCGTAACTCCATATTGTGAATAAAATTAATTGCGGCATCTTATCAAAACTAAAGTTAAAAAATTCTCAGGATAAAAAATCTGTTTTAAGAGAAAATAGATGGCAGTAGAATCGTAACAATAGTCGAAAAACCTTTTTTAGTTTTACCAGCTACATCAATATTTAAACATCTTTATACTAGGATTAGCAAAACTATTTTAAAAAGGGAAAAGATGGAAAATCTTGTTTTTGAAGGTTTTAAATTTATGATCCTGGGAATGGGAACTGTTTTTACGTTTCTGACCCTTATGATAATTGCGATGAATATTCAATCGTATATCATCCATAAATTTTTTCCTGAACCAACGCCAATATCAGATAACCAGGCGGGTAAGAAGAACAATGCGAAGATAGCCGCAATTTCGGCTGCTATCCAACATCATAAAAATGCAAATAGTTAAGGAATATAATGGCTAAGAAGTATATTGACATTATGGATACAACGTTCAGAGATGGATTCCAATCTGTCTTTGGTGGACGTGTATTGATGGATGATTTTTTTCCTGCGGTTGAAGCGGCGAAAGAAGCAGGGATTACACATTTCGAGTTTGGTGGTGGTGCACGTTTTCAATCACTATATTTTTATTTAAATGAAGATGCTTTTACGATGATGGATCGTTTCCGTGAAATCGTTGGACCTGATGCCAATCTTCAGACATTGGCGCGTGGTGTGAACACAGTTATGTTGGACACAGGCTCACGTGAACTTGTTGACCTTCATGCAAAGATGTTTAAAAAACACGGGACAACAACGATCCGTAACTTTGACGCACTTAATGATGTTGAAAACCTGAAGTACTCGGGAGAGCGTATTACCCATCATGGCCTAAAACATGAAGTGGTAGTGACAATGATGGACCTTCCTCCAGGATGTACAGGTGCACATGATGTCGCATTCTACGAGAAGACGCTACGTGAGATACTAGACTCTGGAATCCCTTATGACTCTATCTGTTTTAAAGATGCATCAGGTACGTCATCTCCAAAGAAGGTCTACGAGACGATCAAGATGGCGCGTGGACTAGTTCCTGAAGGAACACACTTACGCCTACATACACATGAAACTGCAGGTGTCTCAGTTGCTTGTTACCTAGCAGCGCTTGAAGCCGGTATTGACGGTATTGATATGGCAGCGGCACCTGTATCTGGTGGTACATCTCAACCGGATATCCTAACGATGTTGCATGCGACAAAAGGAAGTGATTTTGACCTTGGTGGACTAGAGATCGAGAAGATCCTTACCTATGAAAAAGAGGTTCAAAACTGTCTTGAAGACTATTTCATGCCGCCGGAAGCGACAATGGTCTCTCCATTGATCCCATTCTCACCGATGCCAGGTGGTGCATTGACGGCAAATACACAGATGATGCGTGATAATAATATCTTGGATCGTTATCCTGATGTTATCGATGCAATGCGTGAAGTCGTTGAACGTGGTGGTTACGGAACATCTGTAACGCCAGTATCACAGTTCTATTTCCAACAGGCACTTAATAATGTAATGCAGGGGCCATGGAAAGCTATCGCTCCAGGTTATGGAAAAATGGTCCTTGGATATTTCGGAAAGACACCGGTAGCTCCGGATCCAGAGATCGTTAAGATCGCTTCTGAGAAACTCAACTTGGAACCGACAACAGAAAACGCGATCGAC
>JBFFSC010000064.1:0-9416 GCA_041572615.1 Sulfurimonadaceae bacterium | reverse complement strand
GATTTTATCCGCAGACAGCACAGAATGTGAGGCACTCTATGCCAAAGCCAATGAACAGTGGGTCAAACTGCAGCCTGTCTTAAAGAATAAGATAGCTTCAAAAGTAGGCTGGAACCTTATACACAGTTATATTGATGCCGCGACGCTGACCATCAGTGAATGCGAGCCTAATATGGGACTGGATTTTCGCTACCTTAGAGAGCTCAAACGTGGCATGAAACAAGCAGACAAACAGCGCGATGCATTTAAGACGCAAACCTATAGACAGATGGTCAATCAGGCAAAACGCGAGGGAAAATGCACCATAGTCTATAGATCATACGGGAATTAATCAGATGACAGACAACACAATCTCGGGCTTCAAGGGCTACTCAAAAAAGAGCCTGGCCTTTTTAAAAGAGCTTCGTGCCAATAATACGAAAGAGTGGTTTGAAGAGAGAAAACATATCTATACAGAACATATCCTCGAAGCGAATCGTGCCTTTGTCATCGAAATGGGCGAGCATATCCAGGCCCTAGTCCCTACCATCAATGCCATTCCAAAGATCAATGGTTCAATGTACCGAATCTACAGAGACACCCGTTTTGCAAAAGATAAGACACCGCTTAAGACACATACAGGTGTTGTTTTTTGGCAGGGAAGCGGAAAACGCACCCAGTCAGCAAACTTTTATACCCGTGCGACTCCGGAAGAGTATGTCATCGGGGCGGGCATCCGAAGATTTGACACCTTCTTGCTCTCGACCTATAGAGAATATATTCTGGACCTTGATAATGCGGACAGACTGTATGCCATCTTAGAGAAATGCAGAGCACAGGGCTACAATATCATCGAGCCAAGCTATAAACGTCTTCCAAGAGGGTTTGACAAGAGCTATCCCTATCCTGAACTGGCAAAACTTGACGGAATGGTCGTGAATAAAAAGTTCCGCCCTGATGAAACTTATTTTTCACAAGCCCTTATCCACAGGTGCTTTGATATATATGAAGAACTTTTTCCCCTGCAACAGTGGCTGTATGAGATGACCCTGACGAAGAGTGATGAGGAGTAAAGAACGCCTTTTTTTTCATCAATTGACAGCGCTACCCTTTAAAAAACGATCTAACTTAATTTTTATCTCCATATTAAATGACTTCTGTGCTAGGATTATTGTCAAACCACAGAAGGAGGAAGCTGTTATGAATACCTATATCATTTTTAAGATGGATGAACTTGAACGTGTCGTAAAAGCTCTCCAAGAGATAAAACTAGCCGTCGGTGCACGTTTCGGAGAGGAGATAACACGATTTATGAAGACCGTCTCTTCCAAAAACATCAATCCCTCTCTCTCACTGAAAAAAAGCAACCTCGAAAAGCTCTCAACAGAGTTGCATACACTTGAACTTCGCCACGGCATCAGTCTGGGCCAGACCATCTATCATTTTATGCACTCGTTTCATAAACGGTGATCGCTTTACACGATCACTTGATCTCTCTTTCCCAATCCTCCTGAGTCGCCACATCATAGACTGTCCAACCTTGTTCACGAAGCATTTTTGCCGCCATTTCACTTCGATGTCCTTCACGGCAATAGACAACAAGAGCTTTATCTTTTGGAAGATAGGGATAAGCCCTATCGAGCAGATGAACAGGGATATTGCGCGCGCCTTCTATATGTTTTTGCCGATACTCATCTCGCGTTCGGACATCGATGATAACAGCACCCTCTTTAACAGCCTTTCGGGCAGCGATGATCTCTTCATCACTTACCCTTGAACAGCCAGACAAGACACTTAAAATAACAAGCGATAGAATGATCGAATATATCAACTCTTTGATACTATACCTCATCATGATGTACCGATGATACCATACTCTTGGATAAGGCATCCCCTTTTTCTGACAGTGAGCTCATCAGTATCAGCTGTCCCATCTGCTGAAAGAACTGCTCGATATCACTTTCACTGCCCTTGAGTACTTTTTTAAAAAGCTCGAGAAACAGCTCTTTTTTCTCAGTTTTTAAAAAAGCCTCTACAATCCACTCCAGTGTCAAGGTATATGCCTCTCCATTGATATCATATTCAATACTTGAGACCGGATTGATATTATGGTCCAGAAGAGACTGTTTACATTCCTGCAATAGCATTTTTCCCTTTCATGTCATGCCTGGTTAGTGACAAACAGACGAAGACGGTATAATGCTGAACATAATAGTGAAACACGACTAAAATAGCTATAAAGGGTTCTGATTTAATGCCGTATCTTTTAATAATTTTTGCTATCTTCTTCTTTAGCTCCTGTTCGGACAGCACACAACAAGAGCACAGAGTTGAAATCACTGTTTCATCGATTGATGAACTTTCAAACCTATTTAATGATCTGAACTATACATCTCAACACTGGAATAACGGTCTTAAGGAAATACCGCGCATCAACCTTCAGACAATCAGTTCAAAATGGCAGGAGAGCTCTAAAAACATTCCCGTCAAACAAAAAAAAGACATCTTCTTTCGTCTGCTTACCCCACTGGTACTGATGGCGAATGAAGAGATATTACAAGAGAGGTCCAGGCTGCTGAAAGAGGGAACCGACTCTTCATGGGCAAGGCAACTGGCCCGAAAATACAAGCTCATCAAAGAAGATGAGTCTTCTCTGTCCAAAGAGAAGTTTGACGAACTATTGCGACGGGTTGACACCATACCTGTATCATTGGCATTGGCCCAGGGAGCAGTAGAGAGCGGATGGGGAACATCACGTTTTGCTGCCAAAGGAAACGCTCTTTTTGGCCAATGGGACTTCAGCGGTCAGGGCATGGTCCCACAAGAGCAGAGACAAGAACTGGGCAATTACGGCTTAGCACGTTTTGACTCTCCGCTTGATTCTGTCAAAGCCTATATGCACAATCTTAACACCTCTTATGCCTATGAAGATCTACGGAGACTTCGCCATGAGATTCGTCAAAAAAATGAACAACCGACGGGCCTAGAGCTCGCAGCAACACTTCACAAATACTCTGAAAAGGGTGAAGAGTATATTGAAAACCTTTATGAGATGATACGCTACAACCAACTTCAAGACAAAGACAAGACCCATCTCTCACAGGGTCCGGAAATCTATATAACAGCAAAGCGGTAATCTTCATGTATATGTTCAACCTCAACAAAAAACCGCATTTGATTATCACAGAAAGCGAACTTCTTTTTAGAAACGATCCCTCTGATGTAGATATGCAACGTCATGGTTTTTCATCTATACATCATATCTCTGTCATCCATAAAGATGATCGCCGCAAGGAACCTTCGACCTGGCTTGAAATCAATATGGAAGATGCCCCTGCACCCTTGCTCCTTCAAGTCTCTTCCTTAGATGAACCCCTTGAAGAGGTCCTAACACATCTACAAGATTCAGTCGGTGACAAACTCACCTTCTTTTCTTCGAAAAATACAAAGACAGATGCCAAACCTTTGTCCCCTCAAAGACACCTGCTGGTTCTGTTTGGTTTTTTATCCCTTCTTGGTATTGCGGTGCTCTTTCACACATTTTTTCCCCCAAATTTGGAACATCTGGAAAAAGAGTACCTTAAAGCCGATTATGAACGTAAGGACCTATTATGCTCAGCCAGAGCCAAAGCAGCTTATGCCGATGAGCAAAAAGGGTTCGTAAAGATTAAGCATTTTTGCGGACTCATGGGTCTGTGGTATGAAGAGTCTCAAACAAGCATTGAACAAAGACATCTGGAAACCGAGTTTTCCCCACTTGAGTATAGCGATTACATCAAAGCAGCAAGGCAGCAGATAGAAAATAAAGAGTATCACGCTTCCCTCGTATCTCTGGAAAAAGCCATCTATCACAATGATACTGATCCTGAAGCCTATCTTCTGCTGGCATACAACTATAAGCAGACAGCAAAAAGTGCTTTGGCCCTTCAAAACTATTTGAAAGCCCTCGCTCTCAATCCCAAATCCTATGAGGCCTGTCATGCCATAGCCCTTCTCTACCTTGAAGCACAGGAGTATGAAAAAGCCTATGCCTATCTGGAAAAGTCCGTCTGGATCAAACCAGAACCCGAGACCTACATCTCCCTTGCCCAAGTGGCACTGCAAATGGGAAAGAGCCAAAAGGCAATCACCCACTTCGAACACGCTCTGCTTAAGGATGCTAACAATCTTCATGTCTTGCATAAGTTAGGACTGCTGTATTGGCAAGACCATGCTTATGAAAAAGCAGCCAAAGTCTTTGAACGGGCCTACAGCGAACTTCCCAAAGACCCTAAGGGCCTGTTGAACTATTATGAAATATCTTTAATCACATCAGCCTCTTTATCCGAGGGTGACAAAGAGAACTTTCTCAAAAACTTTTCCCACGACAAGTCTGTCTTAATGGTCTATGACATGCTTCACATCATTGAGAAGACAATCAAACAAGAAGATGTTCTTGATTTGCTCAAACAGTGGGACAGAGATTATGCAGGCTTAAAGCTGGACTGGTCGCTGACCCAGATCCGTTCCTGGCTTGATCGAAGTAGTTTGAATGATGAGGCACAGTACAAGATCAAAAAAATTATCGGGTTCTTTATCGCCTATCAGCAGATCTACAACCTTGAACACCAAAAGTATATTACAGGAGAGAATATATGAGCCTATGCGGTATTGATGAGGCAGGGCGAGGTCCTATTGCAGGGGCACTGGTAATGGCAGGGGTGATCTTGCATCAAGATATACCTGAACTCAATGACTCTAAGCAGCTCAGTGAAAAGAAACGTGAAAAACTTTTTCCCCTTATCATTGAAAACTCTGATTACCATATCGTCAAGTTCACTGCAACACAGATCGATGAGATGGGCATATCCAAATGTCTGGCAAAAGGCTTGGAAAGCATTATGGAGCATCTACAAAGCGATGACTTCCTTTTTGATGGCAATTCATGCTTTGGCGTCAAAGGTCTACGAACCATGATCAAAGCAGACGCAGAGATTCCTGAAGTTTCAGCGGCATCTATTTTAGCTAAAGTTACTCGCGACAGAGAGATGGTAGAATTCGCGAAACAGTTTCCTCAATATGGTTTTGAGGGTCACAAGGGATACGGTACCAAAGTGCATGTCGAAGCGATAAAAAAGCATGGCTATTGTGAGATCCACAGAAGAAGCTTTAGACTAAAAGCACTTGAACCGACCCTTTTTTAAAAGGATAGATATGAAATCATTAGAATATATACAGATGGCACTGGATGCACTGGATAAAGAGGTCGAGTCGTATGTTATGGACCTTAACATGGACATGACTACGAAAAATGAGAAGATGCTTCCCCTTCTGCAACAAAAACGTGTACTTGAACAGACCAAGGAAGACCTGATCTATCTCAGAGACAACCCTCCCTCGAATGCGGGTGAATGTACCATGTACAAACATCGTTGATTTTTTTTACTTTTCTTTAATACGTATATCGTTAGTATAGACACATTACAACCCAAAAGAGCGATTTATGGCGTCATACCTCTCTATACATGACAAAAACATCCTTATTGTTGATGACAACATGACCAATATTCTTTTGATAGAGGCTATTCTTGAGGCTGAAGGGTTTACAAATACCTACAGTGCCACTTGTGCACTCGATGCCTACGAGATATTGGAAAACGAAGATATCAACATTATGCTTATGGATATTGTGATGCCTGAGATTGACGGCTTGGAAGCTCTTGAAGCGATCAAGTCTAATACCAAATATTCCCATGTTCCTATTGTTATGGTAACCGCTACGGATGATGATGAGATCCTTAAAAAGAGTTTTGAGTTCGGCGCCGTTGACTTCGTCAGAAAACCCGTCAATCAGGTCGAACTAATCGCCCGCATTACGACCATCTTGCAAAGTCAGGAAAAGGATGACTTCATCATCCAACATTCACGTTTTGATGTCATGGAAGAGATCATCGGGATGCTTGCGCATCAATGGCGACAACCCCTGAGTATCATCAGTGCTATTATCGGCACCCTTCAGGCACAGAAACAACTCTCCAGGCTGAGTGACGAAGACCTCGAAAAGTCTCTTAAAAGTATCAGTGAGCATACCAACGAACTTTCCCATATGATCACTACATTCAGGGAATTCTTTAAAACGGATGCCGGTCCAAGCCTTGCCGATCCAAATGATGCTATACGCGAAGCGAAAGAGCTGATGAAAGAGGACCTGCAGCAACACCATGTAAAACTTCACTTGAACCTCAGCGAGATAGAACCCATCTTCTATATTCAAAACCTTTTGGTACAGGTCCTCACCAATCTGATCGCTAACTCCAAAGAGGCTGCTGAACGCAACAATATCAAAGATGCCGAGATCACGATCAGCTCCTTTACGCAAAAAGGCAAAATCAATATCTCTGTTGAAGACAATGCCGGAGGAATTGATAAAGAGATCATTGACTATATATTCGAACCCTACTACTCGACAAAAATAGAAAAGAACGGAAAAGGCTTGGGACTCTATCTTGCTAAAAGCATCCTGACCCAGCAGCTTCAGGGAAACATTTCTGTCGCAAGCCGCGATCAGATGACAAAGTTCCTCATCACGTTCAAACCCGTATCAAAGAAATAATCGCCTCTCTTCAGCCATCATACCTTTTTAAAAAAAAGATAATCGAGACTCAAACGGCCACTACCCTGCGTTGCCAGAACCATCAGCATTGCTATATAGTACATCACCATCTCATACCCGTTTTGCAGTATGACGACTGTTCCCTTGATGGCTTCGCCGTTGATATAAGGATCACTCCATTCGCTGCCTGGCGAGATAACATGAAACCCGTTAGCCCCATGGACCGTAGCAATGGCCACAAAGAGTATGATCATCAAAGGTACGGATATGACCCGGGTCAGTAATCCCAGGGCAAGAAAGACAGCACCGACAAGTTCGGTACTGGCGACCAGGTAGGCATTTAACAATGGTAGAGGAATACCCAGGTATTCAAAAAAACCGGCTGTCTGATCTATCGCCGAGAACTTACTCATAGCAGGAGAAAAGAAAGTATAAGCCAGGATGACGCGAAGGAACAACAGGGGAATGTCCACTCCCTTTTCAAAGAGGGTGGACACTTTTTCATAAGTCTCTTTAACACACATTACATACTCCTTTAATAGACACCATATAATCTGCGTTAAACTACAGAAGCCTTATACCTCATGGATGAGACAGAACAATCCGTCACCATCCATTCATGCAAAGAGTTGATTCTAGTTCTCTTTACCGCCACACTTTCCGGCTTTCTCTTTTTTCTCACCGCCGCATTTTCCTGCACCGCATTTACCGGCTTTTTCATCTTTCTTTCCGCTGCCACATTTGGCAGCTTTCTCTTTTTTCTCACCGCCGCATTTTCCTGCACCGCATTTGCCTTCTGCCGCAAAAGATGCTGTAGCACCTACACCTACCATAAGGGCTGCACCCAGGATCAATGTCGCTATCTTCACTTTGTTAATCATGTACTATCCTTCAAGATTATTTCTACTCCCAATAGTAACGCATATAAAACCATCTTGCCGGTGACAAAGACAGCATAAGAATTACTAATAGGAATTCAGATTTATTGTAACCAAATAAAGTAACTATTGATAACTTTTTTTGATAATACGATCATAACGGTTTTCGTGTGGAGTCTTTGTGGAGTAGATAAGAACAATATTAAGAAGAGGTGTTTACAATCACAAAACCAATAAAACAGGAAACTTCTATTATTATTGTATTAAGAATGAAAATGGAATACTTGAAGAAAGACTCCCCTCCAGATACCTGCGGCACATGATAAGATCTGGCGTGCTGCTACGTTCCCGTCCTGACACAGTACCAGATGGAACCATTGCACAGGTCTAAAGGGAAGCACTCAAGGTATTCATACCATACCCTCAGTGCTTTTGAGGTCGATATTATAACTCAAGCGAAGCCAGAATAAACTTAAATCCTACAAACTAATACTATTGATTGCCGTTTTAATACTTTGACAGGCATCCGCGTAATAATAGTCTTCTTTGGCAGCCTTTGCAGAGAGTTCCATCTCCTTGGCCAGTTCATACATCTCGTCAAACTTCAAATTGCCCGAAGAGCCTTTGATTGAGTGTGCCAGATTCCCTATTTCACTATAGTTTTTACTTGCAATTGCTGCTTCAAGCTGTTGCATTATCCCCTGGCTCTCTTCTACAAAACTTTGAACCAATATCGGAATATGCTTTGCATTCAGACCAATTTTTGAGGCCATCTCCTCGGCTGAGATATTTGCATAACTCGGTAACTCCACATTGTGACTCATCTTCTCTCCCTTTCGTGATAAAAACTTGTTCAAGACCTCTTCCAATTTGGAACTGTCTATCGGTTTGGCGACATAACCATCCATACCTGCAGCCAAAAAACGCTCTTCATCATCCTTCAGTGCATTTGCCGTTACCGATATGATCGGTGTATGTTTCAAGCCATGTTCATGCTCATAGGCCATGATATTTCGTGCTGCTTCAAGCCCACCCATAACCGGCATCTGTTCATCCATCAAGATAAGATCAAACTTCTCACCTTGAAATATATCATAGGCTTCCTGACCATTTCCTGCCATCACATAGCTAAAGCCATACTCCTCAAGCAGGGTCTTCAGAAACATCTGGTTCGCTTTATTATCCTCGGCAATAAGTATCCGTCCACTGTATTGGATTTTAGCATCTTTGAACTTATTCTCAATAGTTTTCCTTGATTCAAAGAGGTTCATTATCTCATAAGGACCAAATGAGGGACCCAAAGTGACCTCATCTTCAATACCATGCGCAGCAACGATCACACTGGGCTCTGTTCTCCTACCGGAGAACTCTTCATCATAAAAGTTCAGGCTTTCGTGACTTGCTTCTGTGACGAATGACATCTTCATCTCTTTTAAATAACGTTTCAGCAGCTGCATGACCGCCTGTTTACTTTCTTGGACATAGACCCTGTGGGACGAATATCTGTTCTTCTCATTGGATGTCTCGACAGGTATTGTCAAACGAAACGTACTCCCCTCGTCCAACGCACTCTCTACAGATATCTCACCCTCCATCAAGTCACTCAGGCACCGGCAGATAGATAGACCGAGGCCGGTTCCTCCAAACTTTCTTGTTGTTGAGCCCTCTGCCTGTTCGAACTCGCTGAAGATACGCTCTATTGCCTCCTTACTGATCCCGCATCCACTGTCTTTTACCGCGATGACCAGCTGCCCTTTTTTTTCCTTGATATTTACGACAATGCGTCCTTTTTCAGGTGTGAACTTAACAGCATTGCTTAAAAAGTTACTCAAGATCTGTTTAATACGTACCGAGTCTGCCTTGATACTCATTGGCATATTGCAGTCAATATAGGTCAAATATTCAATATCTTTTTCCAACATCTTTGAGTTAAACAACGCGAGTGTCGTGGACAACTCTTTGATGGG